>SKKR01000237.1 GCA_007123655.1 Thermomicrobiaceae bacterium | reverse complement strand
TGATACCCTCCACGTTCTCGCCCGGCATCGAAAATCCGGGCGGCTGACTATTCGCACGGAAGTCGCCGACGTTACGATTACCTTCGACCGCGGCACGGTCCAGTCGGTCAGCTCCAGTGACGGATCGCTCCGCATCGGTCAGGTGCTTGTCGATCAGGGGTATGTTACCGAGGAGCAGATCGAGCAGGCACTCATTCTGCAGGAAGTGGCGCACGACCCGAACCGCATCGGGGATGTGCTGATCGACGTGGGGTACGTGACGCCGAACGAGATTAGCCGCGCGGTCGCCGCGCAGCTCGAGGCGTCACTGGTCAACCTTCTGATTCAGGAACACGGGACCTTCGAGTACCACCTGGAGCCGGACTCGGAGGAAGATACGCACCCGGCTCCCATCAACTTCGAACCCCTGGTGCTCAACGCCACCTATCTTGCCGACCGATGGCTGGCTGATCAGAAGCCGACTGAAGTTCACTCGCTACCGGAGGATCTGATCGATCCCCGGATACTGGAGCGGCTGCGCCCGCACGAGAGGGAACTGCTGGAGCAACTCGTAGAAACCTACGGCGAACTGCATCGGCTCGCCTGGCGGATCGGAACCTCCGCGCTCAACATGAAAAAAGGCGTAGAGCGCCTGCTGGAAAACGTGTTGATCCGGATTGCGGTCGAGTCTCACGAAGATGAGCACCTCACCGGCCGGGAAAACGCCCGCAACGAACGGATTCGCCTCAAGGACGAACTGGTCGATCCGTGGATCCTTGCCTCGCTCGGCACGAATGCGCATCGGATCGTACTTACACTGCTGAACGGTGAGACAGATACGATCTCGATCGCCCGCCAGCTGGACCTCACCCCGGAACAGCTCAATGAGGCTATCGATCAACTCCTGGCTGACGACCTGATCGATATCGAATCTCGCCTCGACGGTGAAAGCGATGAACCGGACGGGGAGAAGCCGCAAATTCAGGGTTCGGACCCTGGCTGGATACTGCGCCCCGCTGGCACCGGTGTCGAACTCAACGGCTTGCGCGAACTCCCCAGGACCGAAGTTCAGATCATGATGGCAGTGCTCAACGGGGCGACGTCTCTGACTGAGATCTCGAACAACACGGGACTGCCCATGTCATTGCTCGAGAAACACGCTTCGAGCCTGATCGAACGCCGGTACCTCACCACTGACACAGACTTCCCGGATGAACCGTCCCGAGACACATTCCAGTCCCCAGGAAACAACGGTCGCGCCGTCAGCGGCTATCGGTAAGCACCGCGCCGAGAATGTTGGCGCCCACGCGTTCCAGCGACTCTCTCGCGCGCTGGGCGTCCGTTCGCCTGGTCACGGATGACCGCACCAGCAGCAGGACCGCGTCAACATTCGCGGCAATGGTTAGCGCCTCGCTCGAAACGGGCGCGACGGTGGCATTGAACAGCACGTAGCGAGCGGAGGACGTCAGCTCCGTGACCAGCTGCTGGCACGTCTCGTCGGAGAGCAGATCGGCGAGCGGGAGCACGGTGGAATCCGCCCGAGTGCCGACCGGAATGACCGAGAGCGATGCAACAGCCGTCGACAACGGATTCGCTGAACCGGATGACAGGCGTTCGATCAGTCCAGGACTCAGCGGGGTGTTGAGCAGTCGGTGCAAGGACGGATTGGAACCATCAGCGTCGACGAGTACCGTAGGGCTTCCGTTCAGCGCGAAGCTGGCGCCGACGTTGGCGATCACTTCACCCGCCTGATCGCGAGAGCCGGCGTCGGCCAGTAACACAGAGCGGACCGGTGGGTCGCTCCGGGCGTGACGGATCGTCTCCCGGACAGATCGGTACGCCTGCGCCCCGTCAGAGTCCGGCTCCCGGACAACGACGAGATCGGGCGTCATGATCGATGGACCGGTACTCCCGGCCGCCGACTGGTCTGCTGGCACACCACTACCCTCCACCTCTCAACGCCCGGGGATCTCCCCGATCGTCGGGAGACCCAGATACCGTTCGATGTCTTCGGGCTTCCGCAACGAGTCTTCAAAGTATGCGATGCCGAAGGTCAGCAGCACCCCGAACACGAGACCGAGCAGTGCTGCGGCAGCCGTGTTCAGACGGGTGCGCGGGCCAACCGGCGTCTCCGGCGGGGCCGGATGGTCCAGCTGGGCGATTCGTACGATCCCGCCCCGGTAAACGTCCTCACCTTCCCCGGCGTAGATCTCCCGCAACTGCCGGTTCTCCTCGGCGCTCTGTTCCACAAACTCGTTGGCGACCGCGTTGACGACCTCAGCGGCGCGCGCCGGATCGGTGTCCCGGGCGATCACCTGGACGACGTTTGCATCGGGATTGTGTCCAACCGAGAGCATTCCGACCGCCCGACCCGGATCGATCCCGGAACCGGCGCTTTCCAACGCCGTGGCAACGAACTCGTGATTGTCAATCAAATCCCGGTAGGACGCCAGCCGGTTCTTGGCGTACAGGTCGGTGTAGTAGTCAGGAGGTTCCGCGATGGCCATCAACCGCGCGGATGTCTCGTAGGTTTCATCCTGCGTCGAGCTGTACAGAAACGCGCTGCCAGCGGCTACGAAGATCGTAATCAGCACCAGCCACCAACGTCTGGCGATGATCAGCAGGTACTCCTCCGGGCGCACCTAGTCCACCTTCCCGCGCGGGACTTCCGCGATCACATCGAGACCCAGCGCGTGTTCGACCATCTCGGAGGAGTGCATCCGGTCATCCAGGTATTCGATGAAGAACGCCAGCAGTACCCCGCCAAACAGCGCCACCGCGAGTTGAAGCGCCCAGAACACCTGATCCCGCCCCATCGAAGGGCCTGCATGTTCGGCGATCTGTACCGGTTCGACGACCGCGGAACGCTCATCCTCCCCGAATCCAAAGTAACGGGTCGCATCGGCGTGCAGTTGATCGGTAGCTACCCGGGCGATCAGCACGGCGCGATCCGGATCATGGCTGCTCACGTCGATCGTGAGAATCCGATGCTGCCGGTCGGCCGTAATGGACCCCTGGATCTCGCCCGCGGAGATATCCACTCCCTGCTCGTCGAGAAGCCGCTGGTGTACGTCCTGTGCGAACACGTTGCCGTGGACGATCTCGACGAGGTCGTCGATCAGGAACTCGCTCGACAGGAACAGGTAGTACTCGTTGTAACGAAAGTCGTCAATTTCGAGCTGCTGCGGGGCACGGGTGACGCTGAGTTGGGCGGAGGCGGAGTACGTGGTATCCGCCCCGATTATCTGCATCATGACAAACAAACCGACCATCATGGGCACCATGAGGAACGGCATCCAGCGTCGTCTGAGAATGGACAGATAGTACTTCAGCTCCACCGCACCTCAATCACCAGCCTGGTCAACCGTGCCGGATCGCAAGCCGGAGAACGCTGCGAACCGCTCGGAGACGAACTCCCTGATCTCACGCTCGAACCGATCCCGGCTGAACTGCTGGGCGTGCCATGCAATACTCTCGGTCGAAAACGTGAGAGCCTCGAATCGACGAATCGCGTCGATCAGTCCGTCTGTTGTTTGCGGAGAGAATAACACGCCGGTCTCGCCATCGATAACCGTCTCCTGAGCACCGCCGCGGTCGAACGCGATGACCGGTCGACCGGCGGCCTGAACCTCCACCTGGCCGATGCCGAAGTCGTCCTCAGCCGGAAAGATCGCGGCCCGGCAGCGGGCAAACAGCCGGTTGCGCTCATCGTCGCTGACACGGCCAAGGAACTCGACCGTCGGGCCTGCCATCTCCTCGAGTTCAGCCCGGGCGCGCCCGTCGCCGATAATCTTCAGCGGAAACGCCAGTTCGTTGGCCGCTTCAATCGCCAGATCAAACCGCTTGTACGGCACGAGCCGCGAAACCAGGACGAAATACTCCTCAACCTGGTCCTGCCGTGCTGTTCTGAAGCTTTCGGTGTCGACTGGAGGGTGGATCACGGTCGACGTCCGACCCCAGTACTCCGCGATGCGTTTCTGAACCGTTCGGGAGTTTGCGATGAAATGGTGGACGCGCTTCGCCGTTGCCCGGTCCCAGTTCCGCAGGCGCCTGAGTATAGGCTGTACGGCCCGCCGGCTCACCCAGTCCATGCGTTCGCGCTCCGCGTAGTGGTCGAAGTCCCATGCGAACCGCATCGGGCTGTGGCAGTAGCAGATGTGCAGCATATCCGGAGGCACCCGAATGCCCTTTCCCCAGGCACTGCTCGAGGAGAGAAGCACGTCGTACCCCTCGTCTACACGCAGGAACTTGAATGCCAGCGGATAGAGCGGGAGATATGGCTGGTGGTTGCGATGAACGCCCGGAACATGCTGAAGAAACGAGGTGCGGACATCCCACGTGGCGTAATCCGGCGGCATCGAATCGGGATCGAAGATCGACGTATACACCGGCGCGTCCGGATAGACCCGGTGAAAGACCTCGACCACACGCTCCGCACCGCCGTATTGATTGAGATAGTCGTGAGAGAGCGCGACTCGCGGTTCCGTCATCGCCTGCCTCGTGCCCGTCCGTATGATGGGCCGAAACGATGAACGCAGGTGCTGTCCGCAGGAGAACGCACCTCAGTACGCTCCCCGCCCGAAGAGAACCGCGGGAATCGTGCGAAGCATCAGCTTGATGTCCAGCCAGGGAGACCAGTTCTCCGCGTAATACAGATCCAGCTTCACCATCTCGTCAAACGTCAGATCACTTCGTCCGCTCACCTGCCAGAGCCCGGTCAGTCCCGGGGTAACCTGCAGGCGCTGGTGATGCCAGTCCTCATAGAGATCAACTTCGGACGGCACCTGAGGGCGAGGCCCGACGACGCTCATCTCGCCCAGCAGGACGTTGAAGAACTGCGGAAGCTCGTCCAGCGATGTTTTCCGGAGCAGCTTGCCGACCCTGGTCACGCGGGGGTCGTTCTTCATTTTGAACAACGGTCCGTTGCTACCGGTCTGTTCCATCAATTCCTGCTTGCGCCTCTCTGCGTCCTGCACCATGGACCGGAACTTATAGCAGACGAATTCCTCGCTATCCCGACCGACGCGAACCTGACGCAGGAATATGGGCCCGCGAGAATCGAGCTTGATGGCAAGTGAGATCAGCCCGAGCAGCGGAGCGGTGATGATCAGGACAGCCATGGATACAAGCACGTCCATCGCCCGCTTTACCACGTAGTTCAGCCCGCGAATCCGGGACTCCCGCAGTTCGATGAGCGGTAACCCGGCGACCTCATGGATCGATACCCGGTCAAGCGCCATCTCGAAGAGATCCGGCAGGAAGGTGAACGAAACGTCCATCTGACGGCACTGCTGAATCATCTGAAAGATGCTGTGATGCTCTGCCGGCGGCAACGCTATGATGACTTCATCAACGTCATGCTGGCGGATTGCTTCCTCGATCGCGCCGGGATCGCCCAGGAAGGGTGGGCGTTCTACCCTCCGTTCCGTGGCGATGCCCCAGTTGGAATCCGCCGGCTGATCCCCGAGGAAACCGACGACGCGGTAGCCAAGCTGGGGGTTGCCATAGATGTGCTGCATGATTCGCTGGCCCGCTCGCCCGGCTCCGACAATGAGCACACGTTCCACCCCGATACCTCGCGCCCAGAACCCTTGCCTGACCATCCGGACGATGAGCCGTTTCCCGATCAGCAGAACGATCATCAGGATCCAGGCGTAGATGAAGATCAAGCGGGACGGGAAGAACCGTTGCAGGAAGCTGTACATGACGATGATCGCCATTGCAGTTGTGGCGCTACTGGCGATGATTAACGCTTCGTCGAGGAAGCTCGTCCAGCGTGGCAACCGGTAGATGCCGCGTACCTGCAGAACCACGATGGAGACGATCATGAGGAGAATGACGGTTTCGAGGAAGAAGCGGAAAGGTTGACTGAACCCGGGGAGGACTTCGCCGCCGAACTCGAGTCGATAGCGCATCCAGTACGCGATCCCGAAGGCGGCAAACACGAGCAGTGCGTCGATTGTCGCCCGACCGACAGGCATTAGCCAGCGTTCAAGTCCAGCGGCTGAGCGCTCAGAGAACGGCCGGGCGCTCGAGAGCAGTGTCGACATGCTTCTATTCCGCCTGCGCTTTGCACGGGGTCCGAACAGATCTGAATTACCGGCGTGGAAACCTGGACCCCACGGTCACGGAGTATATCAGACTCCGCTTGGTCGCTTTCGAGAGCGCCCCCGGACAGCTACACTTATCGGCCACGGAAGGACGGGACTTTCGGGTCAGGATTGACCGGGGGAAACTGTGCTAGCATCCGAAGTACTTGCGGACGAAGCTGATGGCAAGGTGCCTGCACAATGGAACGACTCTGGACCCCGTGGCGAATGCGCTATGTGAGTGGAGAAGCGCGTGACGCTTCGTGCATCTTCTGCTCCAGGCCGGAGCACGATGACGACGTGCGTCATCTGATCCTGCATCGCGCCGGGCACGCCTACGTGATCATGAATCTCTATCCCTATAACAGCGGACACGTCATGGTCGTTCCCTATCAGCACGCCCCCGATCTCGCCGATCTTCCTACCCACGTCAACCGTGATCTCTGGGACCTGGTTCCCTGGGTAACGACGGCGTTGAAACGGGTTCTCAATTGCGATGGATTCAACATCGGGCTGAACCTGGGTGAGGTATCAGGCGCCGGGGTCTCGGAGCACCTGCACATTCACGTCGTCCCACGCTGGGTGGGAGATGCGAACTTCATGCCGGTCCTGGCCAACACGATGGTGCTCCCGGAGCTGATTCCCATCACCTACGCCAAAATCCGCGCGGAACTGGAACTTGCGAGCCGAACCGACCTCGAGGTCGACCCGGTGATCGGTCAGGCCGGCGCAATCCCGGTGATTCCGTCCCGGGGCGCCGTCGCGCTTCGGAAGACCGCGAACGGAAGCGTGGTGCTACCGAAGGGGCACATCGAATCCGACGAAGCCGCCTACCAGACCGCGATCCGCGAAGTCGATGAGGAAATGGGACTGGTTGCGGAACCGGCCGGGTGGGGCGGCACCCTGGAATTTACCTACGGCGACGAGCGCCGGCGTGTGGCGCACCTGATTCTTTCCGCCGTACCGGGAACGTCGTTCGATCGACACCTGGGTCACGATACTGAACTGTATTCGCCGGAGGAGGCGGTCACCGCATTGACGCACCCTCCGGCAAAGGAAATGCTTGAAGCCGCGCTGCCCGCGATCCATCGTCTCCTGCAGGACGGTCCACCATGCTGACGAGGATCATCCGGACGATCGGTGTGACAGGAATCGCGCTGCTGCTCATCCTCTCGCATGCGAGCGGAACCGGCACACAGGCGCAGTCAGAAGACGTATACCTGGCGCTCGGGGACTCGATCGCGGCGGGGCTGCTGGCGAGTCTGCCAACCCAACGGGGATATTCGTGGCTACTCCAGGATCTGATGCAACAGCAACGCCTGGCCGCGGACGCGCCGGGAGCCGTTGACCTGATCAATCTCGCCGAGCAGGGTGAGACGGTTGATTCATTCGTCCAGGATGGACAGCTCGACGACGCACTGGACGCAATCGGCGATGTCCAGGATGGCGCACTGCGCACCGTGACGCTGACGATCGGCGGGAATGACATCCTCGCCCTCTGGGAAGCAAACGCGGCCGAGCGACAGGACGAACTGGAGCGTTTCGCGACCGGATTTGACGAAATCGTCGGCACGCTCGCCGATGCACTCGAGGGCCAGGACCCCGATGTGATCGTCACCACGTACTACGATGTGTCTGAGGGCGATCCCGAGATTGAAGGAAGCGACTCCTGGTGGCTGGCCCAGTTCAATCACGTCATTCGAGAAACCGCCGAAGACGCGGGGTTCTCCGTAGTTGACCTGGAGTCGATCTTTCGGGGCCGCATCGGCTCGCTCACCTGGTTCCCGGCCGACATTCACCCGAACAACGCCGGCCATCAGCTTATCGCCCGGGAGATCTGGCAGTCGCTCGGCTATGACCAGGATCCGCCTGAAGTCGAAATCACGATGCCAGACGAGCTCAACGTTCGAAACCGGACACCGACGATTCATGCCGTCGTCCAGGACGACGTGGGCGTCGATCGGGTGGTTCTGGCCGTGGATGGAGAGCCACAAAAGGATCTGACCTACGTTCCGGATCGGGACGCATGGGTAGGCGTCTGGAACGGACGCGCCTACGAGCAGAACCAGGTGGAACTCTCCGTTATCGCGGCCGATCTTGCCGGCAATTCGTCAGAAGAGCGTGTGTCGATCATTCTTCCGCCACCGCGCTAGTGGAATATGAGACCGACGATGCAGTACGACATGATGACTAACGGAATAGCCTCCGGTGAGTACGACCTTCAGGGGAAACTCGGCGCGTTTACGCTGTCCGATCTCTTCCAGATGCTGAGTTTCAGCAACAAATCCGGCGTGTTGACGCTGATTCAGGGCTGGAACACGAGAACGATTACGTTCCAGGACGGTCGAATCAGCTACGTCGCCGCCGGAAGCCGCTTGCCAACGATGCGTGATCTGCTGCTCCGGCACGGAAAAGTAACCCGCCAGCAACTGGACACTCTATCAAAGCGCGGGTACCGGACCGATGAGGCCGCGATCGGCGAACTCAAGCGCAACGGAAGCATCACGGACGCGGACGTAACGAGCTGTCGGGATCAGTTGCTGGAAATCTCGATCTTCACCCTGTTCCTCTGGCGAAACTGCAAGTTCACGTTCAAGTCTGGCGAGATCGTGCGTGAGGGTGGCGTCAACGTCTCCGTGGACAGCATGCACCTGATCATTGAGGGTACGCGGCGCGTCGACGAGTGGATCGAGATCAGTCCCATCGTGCCGTCGGTCTACATGATCTACCGGCGAACGAGCCGGCCGCCGGCCGCGCAACCACCAAAGGACATGCGAGAGCTCTACCGACTGGTGGACGGCAACCGAGACGTGGCCACGATCGCCTCCCGTGCGGGAAAGACCCAGTTCGACACCGCCCGGGCACTCTACGACCTGGTGAAGGCCGGATACGTCGAGTCCATCCCGCCGGACAAGCAGAAGGTCACCGAGTTGTTCAACATGGCGGTCGAATCGATGTACTTCAAACTGATTCTGTTCAGTCAGGGGCGGACCGCTGTTGAGTTCGAGAACCAGCTCAACCGATTCGCCCTCGAGAACGGCTTGAAGGTCCGTATGTCCCAGGGCAAGGTGTTGATGAGCGATCAACGGACGCCGATCAGCCCCGCCGAGCTCGTCGACCTGTACAAACTGTTCATTGCGATCCAGAACAACAAGTTCTCGAAGATGTTCGATCCGGTCGTGTCCCAGGGACTCATGGAAGGGCTGTACCTCCACACCGATCCGGAGTTCCAGGCGATGATGCGGATGTACGAGTTCATCGAGATCGAAGGCCTGCTGATGCTGGACATGTTCGGAAGTGACCGGACCGAATCGCAGGAACGGGCATCCGCCTGAACGATTCCCTCTGCCGGACCGAGTATCCTTCAGGTGGGTCGATCACGCCGTTCTCATGCGCGCCATCATGCGCGCCGTGAGCTTGACTCCCCGGGCGAAGTCGGCGATCCGCATATTCTCGTTCGGTGCGTGAACCAGCGTGTGCGGGTACCCGACCCCGACGTTCACGATGGGCACGCCGAGGAGCCGGACGAACGGGTCCATCGGGCCGGATCCGCCGCTCGTCGGCTGAATGACAGGCTCCTTGCCATAGACCTCTCGAGCCTCTTCAACGTACATCTGAACGAATGGCGCATCCGGATCGACTCGCGCCGCGCGTGAACCACCGTGTTGAATGACCTCGATATCGCCGAATCCCTGGTTCTTCAGGTGGGCCCGCAGTTTCTCCATCAGGTCGTCTGGATCCTGGTCCGGCACGATGCGAAAGTCGATCTTCGCCATCGCCTCGGCCGGGAGAACGGTCTTCGATCCCGGACCCTGGTAGCCGGATCCAAGGCCGGCGATGGTGCAGGTCGGCTCGAACAGCTGCTGGCGTTTCATGCCGACGCCGTCCACCCCATTGAGGAACGAGTCGAGCCCGAACGATTCCTTGAGCGCCTCGTCAGTGCGTGGCGTTCCCTGAAGCAGATCGAGTTCCCGCGCGGTCGGGTCCCGGACGTCGTCGTACCAGCCAGGGATGAGGATTCGCTCGTCAGGGCCTTTCAGCGTCGAAAGCGCCCAGGTTAACCGCCAGGCCGCGTTCGGGAAGATCGAACCGCCGATCCCGGAGTGGGCGTCATGCGCGAGCGTTCGAGCCCGGAGCTCGACGTACACGTCCCCCCGCATCCCGAGGACGGTCTCCGGGCGATCTTCGTAATCAACACCACCGAACTCCCAGAGACACCCATCCGCGCCCGAGAGCAACTCCAGGTGTTGCTCGATGAACGGCTCCATGCTCATCGAGCCAATCTCTTCCTCGCCTTCAATCAGTATCTTGACACTGCACGGCAGTTCACCGTACACGGCTTTCAGTGCGGCGATCGCCGCCAGCCGGCACACGATGTGACCCTTATCATCGACGACTCCGCGAGCATAGAGCTTCCCGTCTCGCTCGGTCGCCTCGAACGGCGGCGAGTCCCACAGATCCAGCGGCTCGGCCGGCTGCACGTCATAGTGGTTGTAGCAGAGGAGTATTTTGTCGCCGCTTCCCGTGAGTTCACCGTACACCATCGGATTTCCGGTACTGGGCATCACGTCTGATTGGAATCCGTACTTCTCGAGAAGCTGCCTGGTGAATTCTGCGGTCTCATCGATCGCCTGTCCCTGAGCGGCCACAGTTGGAAACGCGCACAATGCCTTCAGGTCTTCGAGAAACTCGCGAAGATGATCGTCGATATACTGCTCCACCTGTGCGATGCGTTCTTCGTACGACATCAATGCCCCCAATTACGTTTCGCCGGAACGCCCAGCCACCATTCTGGCGCCCGGCGTGCGAACCGGGTAGGCTCACATCCGGAGCGCCGGACACCCCGAGCGAAGTGGGATGTCGATGGATCATTCTAATCGATCAGTGACCCGCCAGCGCGAGAACAGTCCCTGGCTCGCACGCTTCTCGGAGACGTTTCGTTCAGGAAGCCTGACGCTCGATCTCGGTTGTGGTGCCGGAGACGATTCTGCCGAACTCGCCGCGATGAGATGTCATGTGATTTCGGTCGATCTCGCGCCGGAGCGAATCAGGCTGGTTCCCGCCGGCGTCAGCGCTCCCGTGGTAGCAGACCTTGCAGGCTGGCTCCCGTTCCGCGGAGAGGTGTTCGACGCTGTGGTCGCCAGCCTGAGCCTGCACTATTTCGATGCCCGCACGACGGACCGCGCGGTGAAGGAAATCGCCCGCGTGATCCGGCCGGGAGGCTATCTCATCTTTCGCGTCAACGCCGTGGGAGATGTCAATTTCGGGTACGGGAACGGTGTCGAGATCGAACCGTCAGTTTTTCGGCAACCGGATGGCCGACTGAAGCGTTTCTTTGACCCCGGGATGGTGAGACGATTCGTGGAGCCGTGTTTTACACTGCAACGGGTTGAACCGAGAACGATCCTCCAGCACCATCTGGAGAAACGGACGCTCGAATGCCTGGCTCGGAAGCAGTGACGGCGGACGATTGATGCCGATCTCAACGTATCAGACGAAGGTATTCCCGCTTCTGACGCGGCTCGATGCAGAGCGTGCCCACCGGCTGGCGCTCCACGGCCTGCACATGGCCGGTCGCGTTCCCGGCGGGTTTTCAGCGCTGGGACGAGACGTTCCGGACCGGGACCCCCGTCTCTCCGTCGAATGTCTCGGACTCCTCTTCGCGAATCCGCTCGGTGTAGCGGCGGGACTGGACAAGGACGCCGAGGCCATCGACGCCCTGTTCGCACTCGGCTTTGGCGCCGTTGAGACCGGGACGGTTACCCCGCGACCGCAGCCCGGAAACCCGCGACCGCGGGTCTGGCGCATCCCCGGAGACGAAGCGCTCATCAACGCGATGGGATTCCCGAGCGAGGGTGCGGAGACAGTCCGCCGCCGGCTGTTCGGGAGACAGTACCCTGGTGTGCTCGGCGTGAACCTGGGAAAAAACCGGGAAACTCCCCTGGAGGACGCCGCCAGGGACTATGCGGCGGTGCTCGATGAACTCTGGCCGATGGCCGACTACGTCACAATCAACGTCAGTTCACCAAACACTCCCGGGCTCCGGGAACTTCAGAGACGAGATGCCCTGAGAGAACTGGTCGCGGAGGTCCAGCGGATCAATCGCTGGAAAGCTGATGTGTTCAGCCTCTCGCCCCGTCCAGTCCTGGTCAAGATCGCACCGGATCTCGATGATACGGCGCTGGATGAGGTGCTCGGAGGCGCGATTGACGGAGGAATCTCCGGGTTCATTATCTCCAACACCACGACGGATCGGTCAGTGCTCACCGACCCCGCGATGGAGCTTCCCGGCGGGGTAAGTGGTCGCCCCTTGCGCACCAGGGCGACCGAACTTGTCAGAACAGCGGACGCCCGACTCGGTCCGGCGAACCGGCTCCCGATCATCGGGGTGGGCGGCATCAGTTGCTCCAGCGATGTGATCGAACGGATGCGCGCCGGCGCGAACGTCGTGCAGATCTACACCGGTTTCGTCTACGGCGGTCCGGGCCTGCCCGGCCAGATATTGACTGAGCTCAGCGAATTCTGCGAACACGAGGGACTGAGTTCGATCTCTGAAATCGTCAGCTCCTGATCCGCACCAGATCGGGGAGCGGTTCATCGTCCGGCTGCGATGTTCCGCCCGACCCACTTCCCGGCCGTGCCCCGAGTGATTTGCCGGGCCACCAGGTCCACTCTCTGAGATCCATAACCATCGCCGGAAGCACGAGCGAACGCACGATGGTCGTCTCCAGCAGGACGCCGAACGCGACGATAATTCCGAGTTGCAGCAGTTCCACCAGCGGCAATACCGCGACGACAAGGAACGTCGCGGCCAGAACCACGCCGGCTGACGTGATCACTCCACCAGTCGCAACAAGCCCCCGTCGGGTCGCCTCCGAGGTGTCGTGGCGGGCGGTCTCTTCCCGGATTCGGGTCATCAGGAAGATATTGTAATCAACGCCGAGCGTAATCAGAAAGACGAACGCCAGCAGGATGACGTAGTCCGAAATCCCGCTGTACCCGAGTCCAACCGTGAAGAGAAGCGCCACCGCTCCCAGCGCGGCGTGGAACGAGATGATCGTCGTGCCGATCATCAGCAGCGGGGCGACCAGGCCGCGCAACAACACAATGAGGATCGCGAGCACCACCAGCAGGACGACCGGCGTGACGACCAGCCGGTCGCGCGCGTTGGCGTTCTGCGTGTCGAGTTCGGTGGCGTCCGGCCCGCCGACAAGCGCGCTCCGTTCCGGAGCGGCCGAGAGCCGTTCTCGAAGCCGTTCGATGGTACTGAACGCTTCGCTACTCTCGGGATTCGCGCTCAACACCACCGCCAGCGAAACGAGTCCGTCCGACTCGCCGGTCGAAAAGACCTCGTCCACCCCTTCCGTCTGGCGCACAATTGCCTGGACGTCATCGGCATTCTGGGACTCCGCGACGACGATCGTCGGTGCACCGCTTCCGGCGACGAAGTGCTCCGCGATGACCGCCTGACCTTCAAGCGACTCAGGGTTTCCTCGGAACGACTCGTCCTGTGTCAGATCGTCGCCGAGTGCCAGCATGCCGCCGACCATGAGCAAGAGCGCGATCGTTGCGCCCATCCAGATCGGACGGGGGCGGCCACTAATTCGCCGTCCGATTCGGTGCCAGATGCTCTCTCGTTCCTCGACGATCTCGCCACACCGCGGGATAAACGGCCAGAAAATCCGACGACCGACGGTAACCATGATCGCCGGCAATAGAGTAAGCATTGCAATAAACGCGCTTGCGATACCGGTCGCGCCGATCGGACCCAGGCCGCTTGTGGAGTTGAGATCGGCCAGCAAGAGACAGAGCAATCCGATGATAGTCGTTCCGCCGGAGGCAAGGATTGCCGGCCCCGCACGGCGCAGCGCGGTGGCCATGGCCACATGGTCGTCTTTGAAATTGCGAAGCTCCTCGCGATACCGCGCGATCAGGAGGAGCGCGTAATCGGTCCCGACACCGAAGATCAGGATCGCCAGGATCCCCGTATTCTGACCGCTGGCGGTGAGCCCGAAATTCGTCACCATGCCGTAAATCGAAGCGCTCGCCGTCTGGTTGGCAAACCCGACGACAATCAGGGGAACGATCCAGACGAACGGACTGCGGTAGATGATCAGGAGCAGGACTGTGACCACACTAGC
>SKKR01000497.1 GCA_007123655.1 Thermomicrobiaceae bacterium | reverse complement strand
GACCACATCCTGAACAGCGGGGTAACGGCGAGCAATCACTCGGTGATTTCCGATTCCTATCCGATGAGCCCGGACGCCGCTCTGATGAGCATTCACCGCAACAGCCTGCTGTTCGACGCGTTTCCCGAAAAGGCCGCACCCGTCCGGACGGCGTCAGATCTGGAGCGAATCAAGTCAGAGGGCAAGTTCGGCATCATCTTCGGCGCCCAGGGGCTGGCGTCAATCGAGACCAACATGCGGTACATCTGGGTGTTTCACCAGCTTGGCGTCCGCATCATGCAGCCGACGTACAACGAGCAGAACGCGCTCGGCGCCGGATGCCGGGAACCGAACGATTTCGGACTGACTCGCTTCGGCCATCAGGCCGTGGAGCAGATGAACCGGCTCGGGATCGTGCTCGATCTCTCCCACGTTAGTGAGCGAACTAGTCTTGACGCGATCGCGCATTCGAAGAACCCTGACATCATCTCTCACTCCAGCGTCTACTCGCTCTGTCAGAACGAGCGCAATGTTACGGACAAGCAGATCGATGCGGTCGCGGAAAAAGGTGGCGTGATCGGCATATGCCCCCACTCGACGTTTGTCGAGAAGGAGCGCGGCAAGCGGCCAACGATCGACGACTTCGTGGACCACATCGACTTCGTCGTCGAACGAGCTGGCATCGACGCGGTGGGAATTGGGACAGACAACTTCCAGTACGACACCGAGTTCCATCATTTCGAGCGGAATCGTTTCCAGGGAGTGAATCCCGCGTTCTTCGGCGAATACGCGATCGACGAGAAACACGTCCAGGGGTTCAGTGACTGGTCCGAGTGGCCAAACGTGACGTCCGCGCTGTTGCGGCGTGGGTATTCGGAGCAGGACACGAAGAAGGTTCTCGGCGGAAACTTCATGCGCGTGTTCCGCCAGGTCTGGGGAGACTAACGGACGTCGTACGGTATTCGGTCATGTGCCGATTACGCCGGGGGATCGAGATCGACCGGTGGTCAGGCGATGATGCAGGAATGTGAACGATGAACCAGTTCAGAAGCGTTCGGATGCAGGAGCTCTCATGGGCACAGATCGAACCGCTCGCCAACGATGCTACCGTGGTTATCCTGCCGACCGGGGCAATCGAGCAGCACGGCCGTCACCTGCCGCTCGAAGTTGACGCACGTGCCGCGGAAGAAATCGCGGTCCGTGCCGCCCGTGATTTGCTGGGCTCGCTCCCGGTACTGGTGGCGCCAACCCTGAGCTACGGTGTATCCGGTTACCACATGGCGTTTCCGGGAACACTCACATTGAGCATGTCCACGTTCACCACGATGGTCGACGAGGTGACCACTTCGCTCGTTCATCACGGCTTCAGACGAATCCTGATACTCAACGGCCATGGCGGCAACCACGATCCGGTCAAAATCGCCGCGCGAAATGTTGCGGACCAGACGGGCGTCGCGGTGGCGGCTGCCTCGTACTGGAATATCGCGGCGGACGAGCTCGCCCGGTTTGAAGACAGCGAGATCCATACCGTGCCAGGTCACGCCTGCGGGTTTGAAACATCCTGCATGCTGGCGCTGAAACCGGATCTGGTTGATGACGAGGAGCTTCGGTATACGAGTGAGGTACAAACCGGCGCGCCCGGAGGTTCCGGACGGCCAGGCTTCTTCACGAAGCGCCTCACGACGCGAGAGCCGAAGGTGCAGCTTCCTCCCCAGGCAGGCATCAAGCGAGACTTCGGGAACGTCGGTGACCCCGGTTTCGCATCTCGAGAAAAGGGAGAAAAGTATCTCGGAGTCATCAACGAGAAGCTGGTCGAGTTCCTGAGGATCTTTGCAGGTCGAGCTCCCGAGTCGGTCACTGGGGCGTTCCTCCACGAGCGGGTAAACCGTGCCAGCCGTTGATGGCCCGATCACGGCGAATCTTCTGTTGCAGCCCCGTGCCAAATGCAGTTAGAGTGCGAAGCTCCACGTTGGCAAGCCGTGGTGGCCTTGTTTGCTCGGGCTGGCGGATCAGGTTGGTCGTGTGCGCCGGCACGAACACCGGCGCGCAATCCACACCGCACTCGAGAACGGCTAGTCGTAGAACTCACACCCGCTCGCGCGAATACGCTCCTCGATGGCATCCATTCCCGGGAGTTCGCCGCGGTCATACGCCGGATCGTTCGCTTCGTGGCGCTTCTTGAGCGCGGCCACCTCATTCAGGACATACTCGGCGTGCTCCTGCGGAACGACGACGATACCGTCCTCGTCCGCGACAACGATATCTCCCGGATTGACCACAACCCCGCCACAGGCGATTGGAACGTTGATCTCGCCCGGACCATCGTGCCCACCGACCACCACCGCGGTCCCCCGGGCGCAGACCGGGAGATCATCTTCCTGCAGTTCTGAGCTATCCCGGATCGCACCGTCAGCCACGATGCCGGCGATCCCGCGCACCGTCAGCGAGTGCGCCACGTGCCCGCCCAGCAGAGCGTGCTTGACGTCTCCGTACGCGTTGAGCACCAGAACGTCGCCCTCCTGGCACTGAAGCATGGCGATTTTTGTCATTGAAAACGAACCGGTTGGAAGCGACGCCGTTACTGCCGTTCCGCAGAAGCGACGCATGGGACGGTAAACTGGCTTGATATCGCGAGAGACCGCGCCGGCTTTGTTCATCGCGTCAGCCAGATCCGCGGAGAAATACTCGCCTAGCGCTGTTACGATCTCCTTATCCGGGCGGGGGAAATCGCGGTAAACCTGAAATCCCAATGGCATAGCGCACTTACCTTTCTGCTACGACGTTCGTGCCGTCTCGAACTCGGAACCCGACCGCTCA
Source organism: Thermomicrobiaceae bacterium (assembly GCA_007123655.1). Taxonomy (GTDB): domain Bacteria; phylum Chloroflexota; class Chloroflexia; order Thermomicrobiales; family Thermomicrobiaceae; genus SLMJ01. Next base: position 1,302 of record SKKR01000497.1, on the reverse strand, counting down.
GGCTCAACAGTATTGATCTGTACTGGTGCAGACAATAACAGAAGCCATCCGGGCGATGATATAGTTAGAATTCAGTGCACGCAAGTGGTTCACGAGCTGAGGGCAACGACGACTTGGACGATCAGCGGGAAGATACCACGTCAATCATCCTCTCCAAAGCGTTCCTCGAACGGAACGGGGCACAGCCGCTCCACGTCCAGATCCGGAACGCGGTAGAACTCGCCATCTTCTCCGGCGAGATACCTGACGGCGCGCCGTTGCCGTCCGTCCGCCAGCTTTCGAGTGAACTCAATGTTGCTCCAAACACCGTTGTCCGCGCCTATCAGGATCTGTTGCGCGACGAGTGGGTAGAAGCGTCGCCGAAACGCGGGTACTTCGTTCGCATAGATACCGATGACCATCTCTCTGACTCTGCCAGAAGCTACCTGATGTCTCTGCTGGACCCTGTCATCGATGCTTCCAGAGAACTTGGCGTATCAGAGTCGACACTTCTGCAGCTTATCGCCGAGCAGATACGCACCCATCGAGATCCGGTCCGGAAAGTGGCGGTTCTCGGAAACCCGGAGAATCTCAAGAGCGGGCGTGTCGAAGTCACGCGCGAGGCGCTGGCAGATCTCAATGCCGAGGTCGTCGGGGTCTCCTACAAGGACCTGGAGGAGTATCGATCCTCCGGTACGCTGGACGATATCGACATATTCTTCCTTCCCGTTGCCGAGCGCCAGCAGGCTCGACCGCTACTCACCGACGAACTATCCAAGATCGTCCCGGTGACCACCAGGTTGAGGACTGATGTGCAAGAGCGACTGGCCAGCCTGCCGCCGGACGTTCGCATGGGCGCCATAGCCGGCACCCGAGAGAATGTCAGCAGGCTTGTCGGCATCCTCAAGCAATATCACCCGCTACGCGTCAGTCCGATCACCGCTCATGTACTGGACGAAGATGCGGTGCAACATGTTTTCGACAACGCGGAGTTTGTCGCGATCAGTTCCCGGGCGCTGCCGTACATTCCGTCAACGGCGGACATCCCCAGGCCATGGATCGAAGCGGCAATGGTGCCGGATGAAAAGAGCATCCGCCGGCTGCGCCTCCGGCTCCACAGCCCGTGATCCGTCTGCTACCTCAAGCCGGTCAGCCCGCGATTGCCGAACGGCAAATCACCAGAATGACGGATCGCTCGATCTTCAGTTGAGACCGGTATTCTCCGCTCGACATTCTCGAAATCGCCCCTTTACCTTCGGCTCTAGACTCCCGTCGCCGGCTCCGGTTGATACGGACGGGGGCAATTGCAGCTGGCCGAATCCG
>SKKR01000027.1 GCA_007123655.1 Thermomicrobiaceae bacterium | reverse complement strand
GTCGTTGGCATAGCGTTGCTGCCGGGAACGATGACCGGTCAGATTCTGGCAGGACAGGATCCGTCTCAAGCGGTCCGCTATCAACTCGTTGTTCAGTACATGATGCTCTTCGCCGCGGTGGTGACCTCGATCTTCATTGTCCGTCTGATCCACCGGCGATACTTCACGAAAGATCACCAGATACGTCTCGAACTGCTGCGTTCGCCTGTCGTTTTAACGGGCGGATCCTCCGGCGTTCGTCGATTCCTGTCCTGGCTCCGATAGAGCCACGACCGCCGCGATCAATGGGGCGACGACAGGACCTGGTCGAGCGCGCTCGTCACCTCCCGGATCAGATCCTGAGGCTCCTCGATTCCGATCGAGAACCGCAGTAACCCATCAGAGATCTCGAGTTCACGCCTGATTTCGGGATCGACCGAGCGATGAGACGTGGTTGCCGGGTGGACGACGGTCGTGGCGAGCCCCCCGAGCGTCTCGGCAAACCGGATCGTCTCCAGGCTACGGACCACAGTCTCGACCGCGTCCCGGCCGCCTCGCAGCTCGATCGAGATCATGCTGCCGTACCCGTTGCGCAGCATTCTCGTGGCGACCGTGTGCTGGGGATGGTCCGGGAGGCCGGGATAGCGAATTCGCCGTACCGCCGGATGACCGTCGAGAGCGCTGGCGAGACTCATCGCGTTCGCGCTGCTCTGTCGCATCCTGAGCGAAAGCGTTTTCAGCCCCCGGAGAACGAGCCAGGCGTCGAACGGCCCGCCGATCCCGCCGAACCGGATCGCCTGCTGGCGGACTCGCTCGATGATGTTCGCAGGACCGAGGACCGCCCCGCCAGCGACGTCGTTGTGCCCGGCAATAAACTTCGTCGCCGATTGAATTACAACGTCCGCGCCGAATTCTGCCGGGTTGCAGTGGATTGGCGTCGCGAACGTGCTGTCGACCACCAGCGGCGTGCCCGCGTCGCGCGCGATACCGGCCAGGGCCTCGAGGTCCAGAACATTGATCGTGGGATTCGTGATCCCTTCCACATACAGCATAGTGGCCGGGGTTCGCAACGCGTCACGCACGTTCTTCAGGTCGAGCGCGTCAACGTAGCGAACCTCGATCCCGAACCGGTCAACATCCCGGTCCAGCAGGTTCCTGGTCCCCCCGTACACCTGATTGCTGACCACGATCCGGTCACCCGTCGACATCAGCCCGAACAGGAGCGCGGTTATCGCGCTCATTCCGGATGCCGTGACGACGCCGGCCTCGAGCCCTTCCAGGTCCGCCAGTGCCGATTCCAGCAGCCGGTGGTTGGGCATGCCGTACCGGCTGTAGATGAATCCCGACTCCCGTCCCTCGTAGACGGCGTCGACCGCGTCAACGTCCGGGTAGCCGTACACAGTGGTCTGGTAGATCGGAGCGACGATCGGGTCGGTGAGCGACTCGACCGGTTCTTCACCCGCGTGGGCGATCCGGGTGCCAGGTTCCGGCCGCTGATTCATTGCGACTCCCTTTCAGCACGATCAGGCGCTGCGACCCGGCGAGCGCTGGCTGGACCGCGCCCGGAGCCGCTCATAACAAGCCACAGCCAGACCGTGAACGGCTACTGGGTCACGCTCCGCAAAGCGTCCTCGCTGGAGGATGACGTGAGCTGTACATTCGTGCCCTGCACGGAGACGGAATGAAATCGGGCGTCTCCGGACCAGACGCCGTCCGACTCGTCGTATCCCTCCATTGTCTGAACGAGCGCGGCTTCGAACGCCCCGGCCGAGTCCGGCGAATCCCACTCCGTGGAGAGCAGCAGGAGCGCATCGTCGCCGTCTTCATACAGGGAGAAGACGGACCCGCGCCAACCGGCCGTCGGTTCACGTCCGTCTTCGACTCCGTTGAGCTCCAGCAGGAGTTCCAGATCGAACACGCCCGTGGTGCCTTCGTCGTACAGTTCCCAGTCGTCGCCAAGCTGGTCGTGCAGTTCCGGGAGTTCAATCTCCACCGGCGCTCCCAGTTCACCGCCCAGGTAACGGCTTGCCCCCATGATCTGCTGGGTGGTCACCGGCGGATCCTCCAGTTGATCGTTGATCCGGTCGAAATCTCCATCGAACATCTGGATGACGAACTGGGCCCCGGCTACGTAGGGGAAGGAGAACTGCTCCATGAAGTATTCGGGAAGCTCATCCAGTGCCGCCTGGGCGGCGGGATCCTGAGTCGCGGCCATCGCTTCCTGCATATATTCGGCCTGTCTGTCTTCATCAAGATAACGCTGCGCGTAGAGTTCCTGCGTCAGCACGGCATCGCCTTCGACGACCGAGCGGAACGCCAGTACTGCGTCGTAGTCCGGTTCCAAATCTTCCAGCCGCTGCAGCCCGAAATGCTGATCCTGCAACGCGTGGACGATCTCGTGCGCCAGGATCACTTCTTCCAGGGCGCTGAGTTCCTCGTCCTCGGCAATGACGTATGTTTCCTTCGATTCCGGATCGTAGAAACCGTAAATGTCTGCGGCCTGGGCGTCGATCAGCACCTGCTCCAGATCGATGTCGCGGTCGTCGATCAGGCGGAGCAGCCAGAACAGATCGATCTCCGCGGGTTCCAGCACAACCTCTTCTTCCAGCATTTCGGTGAGTTCGGCGCGGCTCATCAACGCGAACTCGAGTTCCTCGATCATCTCAAGCCCGCGGAGTTCGACGACATTCTCGACAATCTGGTCAACCAGCGCCTGGAACTCGGCGGTCTCTTCGTCCGTAAGGTCCTGTTCGGGGGTTGGCGTTGGCTGTTCCGGTATGGTCCCGTCGTCATCCGCGGGAGTTGGTTCCGGGTCCGCCACGATCTCGGTCGGAGTCGGAGTCACGGCTGGTTCTTCTGTGTCCGTCGCGTCGGCGTCGTCGCCGTTGCACGCCGCCAGGACGAGTACGAGGACGAGCAAGACAGGTAGTCGCCGCATAACACCTCGGTTTCAGTGAGCCGGACCGGAAACGACCATCATCGATCAATCAGCGTCGTTTCGTGCCAAGTCATTGATAGCAGGGCTCAGTATATCCACGATACCCGCGCTTTCGCTATTTTCCCCGCTCCGGCGAATGCAAAGGCCCGCTCACGGTTCCCCTGACGTGTTGACAGTTCCGGCGAGACTCGAGTACTTTACTCGCATCAACGACTCAGATCCTCGCCAGCCACGATGCATGGTCGGCGTCCACCCAGTGGTGACGGCGCGCTGACAGGGGATGAGGTTCGATCGGAACGATGCAGGTGGGCCAACGGGCCCAGGTGGGCGCGATTTCTGTAACGACCGATCGAGCGCATCGTGGATGCGGGGACATCAAGGTGTCCCGGTCACATCCGTGGGACAACCAGAGTGGAGGAGGAGACAATGTCCAGCAGTGAGCCGCGCGAGTTTCTCCAGAATCTGACGACGCTGAATGCAACGCGTCGAGATTTCGTCAAACGTTTGACGCTTATCGGTGCGTCGGCGCCCGCGATCGCGGCGGTGCTTTCCGCCTGCGAACTCGATGCCGACGACGATGACGAACCGGTTGATGAGCCGGACGATGATGTAGATGAACCAGTCGACGAGCCAGACGATGACGACGAGCCCGTGGACGAACCAGACGATGACGAGGCGCCGGACGACGATGTGCCGCGAGGCGGTGCGGTCCGGCACCTGCTGTATGAAGATCCCGACACGCTCAACTTCGTTATCGGCGGCACCTCCATCGGGCGACAGGTCTACACCGTGCTCGTGGAAGGGCTCGTGTACGTCGACCCGGATGAGAACTTTCAGCCGCTTCTGGCAGAGGAAATTCCAACCGAGCAGAACGGCGGAATTACCAACGATGGCCTCACGGTCACCTGGCACCTCAAGCAGGGGGTGACCTGGCATGACGGCGAGCCGTTTACCGCGGATGATGTCGTCTTCACGTACGAAGCGGCGATGTCGGACATGAGTATCCATCAGTCCAAGTTCGAGAAGATCGAGAGCATTGAAGCGATCGATGATCACACGGTGGAGATCAACTACTCCGAGCTCGATGTTGGCTACCTGGAGCAATGGCATGCCCGGACGAATATCGGCATTATCCCGCGCCATGCGACCGGTGAAATCGACCAGATCGAAGGGTGGGACTGGAATC
>SKKR01000416.1 GCA_007123655.1 Thermomicrobiaceae bacterium | reverse complement strand
GGGCGACGAATCGATTCCGAACGCAGACCTTGAAACCTACAAGGCGATGGGGGAAATCGGCGAACGACAAACCGGCTATCCCTGCACCCCGGTCTACGACGCGTTTCCCGTGAAGGACGACAAGGGGCGACGGGCAACTTCCGGCGGGTTCATCGATTGGACGTACGGCCACAAAGGGATTCTCAGTTTCGCCACCGAGCTCTGGGACATCAAGTCCAGGGCAGGGATTGAACGGCCGGAAGCGGACACGATGCGCGTCGTCCGTGACGAGACGGAAGATGATGGACTCAAGCTGCTGGAGTGGAACGACCGTGAGCTTGAGGAACAGGGGTTCGTTCCCTGGACTGAGTTTGACCATCCGCAGCTGGGCACCGTGGAGATCGGCGGCTGGAAGAACAAAGAGGTTCGCCAGAATGCACCTCCGCAGTTTCTCCAGGACGAATGCGAGCGAAATCTGCGATTCACGCTCAGCCAGGCGGCAATGCTGCCACGGCTCGGCTTCAAGTCGATCGACGTCGAATCAGTCGGCGAAGAACTGTACGTACTGCGACTCACACTGGAAAATACCGGGTTTCTTCCGACCAGCGGCTCGGAACTGGCGAGCCGGTTGCAGGCGAAGCCAATCTCCGTCTCTGTAGACAGAGCAGACGTGCTAATTGGACGGCCGAAGGTCGAGGTCGGACACCTGCAGGGCCGGGCGGCGGCGCTTGTCGGCCGCAATCGCCCGGGCCAGTTCCGCGTCGAAAACGAAAAGCTCGTCGAGCTTCTGGTGCGAGGCTCGGGGGAGGTCACCGTCACCGCCACGTCCGAGCGGGCCGGAACGATCACCCGGCAGGTGGTGCTGTCATAGCGCTCACCTCACGCCAGCCAGCAAGTGTCCGAGCCAGACATGGATCAGGCGTTCCCGAGAAACGTCTCCGCGCGCTTCAACGCGTCAGTCAGTTCTCGCTGTTGCCGGGACATCGTCAGGTCGCCGCGCGTTCGCTCCAGAACGCCTCGGACCATGTCTGTGGAACGTCTCAGCCCGCTCGTTACGGCGTCCGGATAGTCGACCGTAACCAGCAAGCCGTAGATGTCATCCATGACAGTGAGTATCTCTTCGGCCCGCTGCAGCTCCCCACGCCTGATCGTATCCAGGACGTGACGTCTGAGTTCCCCTGCGGCCTCGGCCAGACCGTTGAGATACACTGCATCGTCGACCTGCAGGGCTGGTGGGTCTGGCAAGTCGCTTTCCCCAATGATGGCGAGCGTAATGCACGCTTCGGCGAACTCCTTCTGAGCGTCCTGAACGTACCCCGACCAGTAAATCTTGGGTTGCGATGTGAGCTCTTCGACCAGACCCTGCAATAACCCCTGCGCCTCGCCCAGAAGATCACGCGCGGTGTCGAACTCCGCCCGGTGAATCGCCCGAATCGCGTTCGCGCAAAGCCGCACCACCTGTCTCGTTTCGGCGAGCGCTCGCTCTCGGGCGCTGTTCACCGCTTCAAGACGGGCAATCGCGGCTTCGCCAATTTCTCGAAGCTCGTTGCCGCTCGCTTCTGTCACAGATCCTCCCATCGGCCTGTCAGCCCGTTTGTCTCGGCGGCTTCGCGTGGCCCGATAACGTCCGGGTCGCGGCGGGCTTATGGTATACTACAGGATGATTTTCGCGAGTCACTGACTGCGCGCCAGTCACTTTACCGCGAAAGTACGCCCTCGTAGCTCAACGGATAGAGCACTTGGCTTCGGACCAAGGGGTTGGGGGTTCGAGTCCCTCCGAGGGTATTGATTCCAGGCGCCGGATGCACCATAGTGCATCCGGCGTTTGTTTTCCAGACGCCATCCGATTCACTTGCCCCGAACCTGGAGGCCGCATGAAAGCTGTCGTTATGTCGATTGGCTCAGAGCTCCTTGGCGGTTTCCTGACCGATACCAACGCGACCTTTCTGGCACAGGACATGGCTGCCGCGGGAATCGAGCTTGTCGGTGTGATGCAGGTGGGCGACGACCAGTCCCGTATCGTCCAGACGCTTGAGCGCGCCACCCTGGATGCGGAACTCGTCGTTATCACCGGGGGCGTCGGCCCGACCGAAGACGATCTCACCAGAGAATCCATCGCCGCGTTCGCCGGTGAAGACGTGGTGGTCGACCCGGATCAGCTCGAAGAGGTCCGTCGCTTCTTCGCCGCCCGTGGGATCGGGATGCCATCCCGCAATGAAAAGCAGGCCTGGATGATTCCGTCCGCTGAGGCGCTCCCGAACCCTGTCGGGACCGCCCCGGGATGGTTCGTCCGGCACAATGATCGAGTTATCGTCTCAATGCCGGGAGTTCCCAGGGAGATGATTCGCATGTGGCGGGATCAGGTCTTGCCACGGCTGGGCGACCGAATCGGGTCAACCGCCATCGTATCCACAACGATCAAAACAATCGGAATCGGTGAATCCGCGGCGGAAGATATGGTCACTGAAATCATTCACCGCGGGAATCCCGTCGTCGCGACGTACGCGAAGAACGACGGCGTGCATATTCGAATCACTGCATCGGATGAGGATATCACCACCGCTGAACGGCTGGTCCGCGAGACGGAGAAGGAGATCCTGGATATCTTCGGTCCGCATGCGTACGGCACGCTGGACACAAGCCTCGGGGCAGCGATCCTTCAGCATTGCCGGAGTATCGGTGCGGCGATTACCGTCCGGGAGGCGGGCTCGGCCGGCCGGATAACGAACCTTCTCGCGGAGGAGGCGGATCTTGCGGGATGGTTCGCCGGAAGTACAGTGAATCAGTACGTGGACTCCGCCCGCGCGATGGGCATCGATCCTGATGCTGATGAAGCCCCCGCCACGCTAGCACGGCTGTTGTCATCCCCAGCCGGCACAGGCTCGCCCGGACCAATCATTGCGATCGTCACCCGGGTCGGAGAGATCTCAGACGGAGAACGTCGCAGCGGTGATATCGCCTTCTGTCTGAACCTTAACGGGACCACGAGCGAACGAGCACACCACGTCGAAGCCAACCCGTCCGAAATTCGTCGCCGAACCTCGCTCTGGGCGAGCGAGTTCCTCCACGTGACCCTGGCAAAACATGCCGGCACCGAACACGCCTGGTTCTGATCACCGGTTAACCATCAGTCTCGTCCATCCGGTAGATCCGGAATTGACGTCCAGTCTTGCCGAATACCGTGTGTTCTGTACCGCCACCAGAGACCAGCTGGATAACCCGCCATTTTGGCCACATCTCCGAGTGCTCTGAGCATCACCGTTCGCATCGTGAGCCCGATGAATTCGGAGGGGTGCCACTGCCCGCGTGCCCGCAGTCGACGGATCGGGCGGCGCAGGTAGACGATCGCTCCGAGCACCACAATTGCCCGCCACGCATGTGAACGTACAAGAAAAAACGACGGAACAAGTAGCACGTACGTCAGGTAACGCGCCAGGTGTCGCGTCATGAAAAGGCCCGCCCTGCCGTCCCCGCGCGCGTAAAGGTAGTACTGACGCCAGAAGGCGCCAGCTGACTGACGAGGCCGGAACCGCACCGTCGCGTCCGGAGCGAAACTGAAGCGCGCGCCGGCACGCTTCAGTCGTAAATCCAGAACCAGGTCCTCGCAGTAATCGAGCCATTCGGGATACCGCACACCGGCCTCGAACCAGGAACGGCGAAACGCGAACGAGCGACTGGAGGGCAGGAACGCCCCGGGGCAAATCTCCTCCACTTCCGGCAGGGTCGTTGCAGCCAGCGCATGCTCGAATGTCGTCCGTGCGTCCGGAAGGAAGAAACCGCCGACGGCGTCGATCGCTTCCTCACCGTCGATCAGCGGGTCCGTCAGGCGCTCCAGCCAGGTGGAATCAAGGGTTACTCCGGCATCAGTGACTGCGATTATGTCGCCCTCAGCCCGCCGGATCGCGATGTTCCGGCCAGCGGAGATGTTCGCTCCCGGCGCGAGGAGCACACGGAGAGGGAGATCGCCGCTCCAGCGTTCCAGGATCTCTGCGGTGTCGTCTGTCGACCCACCGTCGACGATAACCAGATCATCCGGCCACCTTGTCTGCCTGGTGATCGAATCAAGTAGCCGGGAGAGATTCTCACCCGCGTTCAAAACGGTTAGGACGAGACTGATATTCGGTGAGT
>SKKR01000344.1 GCA_007123655.1 Thermomicrobiaceae bacterium | reverse complement strand
GATTCGAAGAGGTTTTGAGCGGATGACCGCTCGTGTGTCCGTCCTGCTGGGAAGGGAAATATGATGATCAGAAGCATCAATGTCATGATTGTCTACGTGGAGGATCAGGATACGGTCCGCAACTTCTTTACGGATAAGCTCGGCTTCGAGACGGTCACCGACGCCGAAATGTGGCCCGGAGCACGATGGATCGAGGTCAAGCCATCCGGCGCGGAGACCGGCCTGGCGGTTCTGAAGGCCGCCGACTTCGGCAGTGAGCCGGACAAGGGCTATCCCGGCACGTTCGCCTGCGACGACCTCGAGTCAACCAGAACGGCATACGCCGCGAACGGGGTGACAGTCGGGGAGATCAACAACGAAGCCTGGGGCAGCTATTTTCAGGTAACGGATCCGGAAGGACGGGAGTTCCTGGTAAACGACCGGCACTAAGAAGTAACGCGCTGGTTCCCCTGGCTGCGAGCTGGTGACCGAATCACCGTCCGGAGACGCCTTGGTTTCGGGTGGAAGCTTGCGCTCCCGCGACAATGTTCTGTACGGCCTCCGGGGTGTATACCGAGGCCGGATCGATGGCGTGGGCGATGGCGGACACACGCACCTGGGCGAGGTCGGGATCCTCCCATGTCAGCTCTGAGAATCGTTCCCAAACGTCTTCGTCCACATGCGCCTGAAGCCGGTTGGTAGTGAAGTCGTACATCGGTTTGAGGTCGTCATCCCGGCGCTGGTGATAGGCGCGGGCGGCCTCAATTTCAGTCTTGCTGCCGCTCCACCAGGCATCGAGCTCCTCCGCCAGAATGACCGCGCTTCGTGCGGCGTCACCCATCCCCTGAATCGTATGCGGATCTTTGTGGCAGCCAGCGTCGCCGACCAGTGCCCATCCAGGCCCCGCCGGGACGCGCAGGAAGTTCGGCAGATCACCTGTTCCGACGATCGCGCCTTCCAGTGGCGTGTCCCCGAGCCGCTCCATAACCTGCGGTAGTGTTTCCAGCCCGGCGAAGTAATTGGCACGGTAGTCTTTCCGGAACTCGTCGAAACAGTCTCGCTGAACGCCAAATCCGACAAGGGTCAGGTCATCGTCGCAGGGGAACACGAACGACGCCGCGTACTCCGCGCCCACCTTCGGCAGCGACGTCCGAGCCGCAAACACACTCGGCGGATCGTCGAGCGGCACGCCGCGAAAGTAGCCGTAGTACCAGGCAAAAAGAGAAGGGACCTCATCATACGCATCCGCGCCGACTTCCCGGGCTACGGTTGAATGCCTGCTGTCCGCGCCGATGACGATCCGCGCGTTCGCCAGGCTGTCGTCGCTCGACCCGCGTTCCGAGAACCTGACACCAACCACTCGGTCGTCATGCCATTCCAGTTCGTGAACCCGGCACTCGGTGCGGACGTCGATGTTGAGATGTCGCTGGCAGGCGCGCAGGGGAATCTCGTCCAGCACATCCCGGCGAATGCACAGAGCGAAGTTTCGTCCGTTGACGTCCGGGAAGTCACCTTCAACATACGGAAATCGCATCCGGGTGAGTCGCGGTGCATTGACATCCAGCACCTCATCCAGAATGCCGATCTGCTCGAAGACATCCAGGCAATCCGTGAAGAAAACGTGCGTTGAGATCACCGGACTTGGAAAGCGGTCTTTGTCCAGCAACAATACGGAGTGCCCACGCTGGGCGAGCAAGAGCGCCGTCGTTGCACCGGCTACACGGGCGCCGACGATAATCGCGTCGTACATGAATGTGCACCCCTCGGAATTGATTCCGACGCTGGTTACTGCGCCTTCTTGAGCATGATTTTCGGCCGGCGAGGCTTTTCCTGCGCATCGACGGCGAGCTTGATTGCGGCCCGCCGGGCGGCCGATCGGAACGCCTGAGCGGCAGGCTGATCCGGCTCAGAGACGACGATCGGGTGACCGATGTCTCCACCCTGCCTGATCGTCAGCTCCAGCGGGATCTGGCCGAGCAACGGGACCTCGTACTTCTCGGCGGTGCGCTCGCCGCCACCGTATCCGAAAATTTCGCTGCTCTCGCCGCAGTGTGGGCAGACGAAATAGCTCATGTTCTCGACGATGCCCAGGATGCTCGTTTTCACCTCCTGGAACATCGCCAGCCCTTTGATGGCGTCGGCCAGCGCGATGTCCTGAGGCGTGGTGACGATGACCGCACCGGATAGCGGGATCTGCTGCACAAGCGTCAATTGTGCGTCTCCAGTGCCGGGTGGCATGTCAATGATCAGGTAGTCCAGATCGCCCCATTCAACGTCCTTCAGGAACTGGGTGATCAACTGGGCCACGAGTGGACCGCGCCAGATCAGTGCCTTGTCTGGATCCATCAGGAAGCCGATCGACATCATTTTCAGGCCGAACGCCTCCAGCGGGACGATCCGCTCGCCGTGCAGCATCGGCCGGGCGTTGAATCCCATCATGATCGGGATACTGGGTCCGTAGACGTCCGCGTCCAGCAAGCCGACCTTCGCGCCATCCTGCGCAAGGGCGATTGCCATATTCACGGCGACCGTGGATTTGCCGACACCGCCTTTGCCGCTGGCCACGGCAATCGTGTTCTTCACGGTCGGCAGGGCTTCAGCCTGAGGGCTACCTGCGCCGCTGGGACGGACGTTCCAGGTCGTGTTGAGCTTCACGGACGTCACGTCGAGCGCGTCGGCGAGCGTTGCCCGGATCTGACGCTCGATCTCCGCCCTGGCAGGGTGTGCCGGTGTCGGCAGCACAAGTTCAACCAACGCCGCATCGTCTTCAATCCAGGCCTCTCTGATCATGCCCAGATCGACGATGCTGTGCCCGAATTCAGGATCCTCCACCGGTCTGAGCAACTCCCGGATCCGCTCCAGCGTCGGGCTTGCGTCGGCCATGTTTGTCCTCTCAGTCAGTCCAGGTCGCGGGTGATTGTCCGGGGTGATCAATCGCTCTCGGCAGTCCGGGTTGGCCCGCCCCAGAGCGTTTTCTCAACCAGTATCGATTATAACGCACCAGGCTCTTGTGCCGGTCAGACGGCCTCCTGGCGCCAGCATGCAGGATAGCACAGGCCGGGATCGCACCGGGGGTCGTCAGTCAGCGCGGAGAGCTCGTCCGATGATCGCCTGCTCGTGAACCGCCCCCGGGAACCGGAAATCGTCCCGCAGGATCACCCATCCACGACGGAGATAGAAGTCGAGCGCGGGATTGTTGTCTCGGATGGTTGTCGCGATCGCGGTGCGGTACGGAATGCCGGATAGAAGCGCGTTGTGCAGCCGGCTGCCGATGCCGCGTGCCTGGTACGCCGGAAGGACCGCGAACTCGGCGAGTTCGAACGCATCATCCAGCCATTCGCCGGCCAGCCGCTCACCGAGCGCGAGTCGAACCAGATCGTGCCAGTACTGTCCCGGTCCGCCGTGGTAGCCGTAGGCAAGGCCGACGAGTTGGTCGGCGCTGAACGCACCGACCATGCGGAAATCATCCCGGTGGATGTGGCGCTCGATCAGGATTTCCGCGAACTGATTAACCGCGTCCTCCGCCCGGGCATACGGCGGCGCCGCAAAGGCCCTGGCGTAGACGCCGAGGACTTCGTCGAGGACCGACGGGACATCGTTCACTGGCCGAATCTCGACGGGGTACTGACCACTCACCGTCAAGAGAGCATCATCTCCTCTCATGCTGCCAGGCAACCCTCAGTCTTGCCCTGTCCCGAAGAGATCGAGCTGGCGCCCCTCGCGCTCTGTTCTCGGTCCCCCCTGAAGTTCCATTGCGCGCTGCAGCCATGAGTCGAACTGTCCGGAATCCGCCAGTACGTCGGACGTGAGCGGGCGAGCTCCGAGCTGTTCCAGTGATCGGATCCCGGCGGACTGCTTCTCCCCGCGCCGGACAAACACCGGGACCCAGCCCTGCTTCAACGTCTCGGTTGCACCGGCCCAGGTCCCACCGGATCCGTCTGCCGTCTCCACGACGACCGCGGCATCCCCGAGGACGTAGATGAGGCGGTTCCGTCCCATCGCGTTTCCGGCGGTGAACTTCGCGCCGGGATGGTACGGCGATACGGCCGTGAACCGTCCAGCCGCGATGGCCTCCCTATACCGCGCTGATGAGGCGATCTGCTGCAGCCCTCCAGGCAGAATCGCCACTGCCGCTCCTC
>SKKR01000203.1 GCA_007123655.1 Thermomicrobiaceae bacterium | reverse complement strand
GCACTCGACCGAATGGCCGCGGGCTCGCAACTGACCCGCCTGTTCCTCCAGGAATGACTCCGCTCGCTGCCGGGCCGGCTGGATGAAGTCCTCGGTGGCCGGATGCTCGTAGGCTCCTCGGGATCGCTGGGTCTCCACGACATTCAGGAGCACCAGGTTCAAACCGCTCGCACCGAATATCTGCTGCACCGACGCGAGCGCTTGTGCCGAGAAGCTCGACTCATCGAGCGGAATCAGCAGCCGGTCGATCCGATGCTCGCCGTCCCGTGTGCTGTTCTCGTGCCCGCGCACGACGAAGACGGGTATCCGCGCTGCCTGCACCACGCGGGCGGTCACGCTGCCGATCAGCATCCGGCCGATGCCGCTCCGGCCGTTGCTGGCCATGACCAGCGCGGGTTCTGGTCGCGTATCGCTGAAGGACAGGATTCGATCGGCCGGATCGCCGTACATCACCTCCGTTTCGACATTTCCATCCGGGAACGTCTCGGCGATACCGCGGAGGTACCGCTCGCCCTGGCTGACTCGCTCGGCCAGTTTTTCGAGATCGTTCTGGGAGATGGGAGATGCGCTCACACCGGAGGACGGCATGAGCGGGTCGACCGGATGATCGCGCCCGGCGCCGGCCGGGAGAGGTTCCCGCGTTGCCGCCTCGGCTCGGAGCAACGAGGAGGGGGCATCGACGATGGTGATCAACGACACCGGCAGATCGAGTTGTCTTGACAACCCGCGGGCAACTGGCAGCGCGCTCTCGGACAGGGTCGACTGATCTAATGGGACTATCAGGCGCTTGACCATTTCGTACTCCTTTGCGCTTGCATGACACATCGCGATTTCGATCCACGCGTATGGCTTGGTCCCATTGGTTGCTACTGTTACATGCGTAGTACTGCCCCGCGGTGCGCAAACGATGTGCCACGGTGCCGGGCGAGGGCGGGATGACGGGAGGGAGGATAGATTGTCGAGGTTGGGGGTTCGGGATTGAGTGACGGGGATCAGGGACGCAGCTGACGGCATGGGCGTCGGCCGCTGCAAGAGTCGGGTGAGGATGGGCTCGGACCCCGTCACGGGCGGGCGCATCCAATATGCTGGAGCAGGGCGAGTGAATGGATTCGTGCCTTTCCGTCATTGCCACATATGCAGACAAAGGGTTGCATTAACGCGAAACTGCAGCTACCATGGATCACGTGCCCCCGCGAACGAAGAAAGGAGTCGCTCATGCGGCGCTTCCTACGATCTCTGATTCTTGCGCTGGTGATGCTGACCGCGCTGGCCGGAACCGCGGCCGCCTGGCACGTAGAACCGCGTTCGCCAGGTGGTCAGGATTGCGTCGGCGCGCACGTTAGCGACCTTGCCCCAGGGGGTCTTGTCGGACAAGTCTTGAGTGTTGAGGCCACCGAAGGGGAACCTGGCCATGTTGGAGGGTTCATCTCCAAGGCAGCGACAACCTGTGAGTTCCCAGATCCAGAGGAATGATGTTGGTGGGAAGCACGAGTCTTAAACTCTCTGCCCAGTTATGATTAATCCGGCGGGGGCACATGTTGATTCTGCAGGATTCGCAAGGCTCGTCCCCTACCACGTGATTGCGAGACAGGCTCACTCTGCCCGCCATTCTGCGCTCGCAAGCGACGCATGACTCGACGTTTCAGGGCGTCAATGTAGTGCCCGCGTAAACACCCATATCCACAGTGGCGCATACGGAGCTGCGCCACTACCGGGTTGAGGCTTCTGGGACACCCTCACGAGGCATGCCTCTACCGGGGTTGGGTGCGGTTCGGGGTGACGAGCGCGGGCGAACAGGTGCCTGTTCCGAGCGCAGTCGAGGAAGCGTTCGCCCCTACGTGTGTTGAGGGTGAGGGCGAGAGAAATCGACCACTACGCAGCCTGTGTATGCCGGCGAGAACCGGCCTAGATCACCTGCTCCAGAAGGCCGCCGAGGCTGAGCCAGTAGTAGACGATGTAGGTCCCGGCCAGGAGGAGCAGCACCGCGCTTGCCGGCTGAACCCAGCGGGTGATGCCCCGCAGGTTGGCGACGATGGCCGACTTGAAGATGGCGGTTGCCAGCGTGAGCACGGTTATCACGAACCCCATGCCGAGCGCGTAGAGAAGGAACTGCGCCATCGCGGGGATCAGACCACTGACGGCTAGCGTGCTGCCGACCACCGCCATGAAGATCGGCAAGGTGCAACTGAGTGATGCGGCGCCGTAGCCGAGCCCGTAGGCCAGATAACCCCGACCGCCACCCTTCTGGGCGCTGCTGCCGAGACGGTCGGCAACCTGCTCGCCCAGGGCCGAGTAGAGCACCTTCCCACTGAGCATCAGGCCGGCCGCGACAATCAGCAGGGCGCCTATGCCAAGACCCATCCAGGGCAGGTACTGGGCGATGGTGGACGTCGCGATACTCAGCAGGATCCCGGCGACCCCGAAGAGCAGCACGAACCCGAGCGTTACCATCGCACTGACCCAGATCGCCCGGGCGAGCGATCCACCGAGATTCGCTTCCCGACGCTGGTCAGTACTACCAAGGTAAATGCCGAGATAGGCCGGGAGCATGGCGAAACCACACGGGTTGACCGACGCCACCATGCCGGCAACGAACGCGAACCCGAAGGGCAGGATCGAACCGGTATCGCTGATCCAGTTGGCCCAGGCGAAGGAGATGTTTTCGACTTCCCTGGTCACCTGCCCGGTCCCCGTGCCGGTCACGAACGCCGCGACAATGGCAACGCCGAACGCGATGACGACTGCGAGACCGGACAACAGTTCGCGGCGGTAGGTGGAGACGGTGTCAATTCCTGGTGCGGCCATGTTGGGTGGTTCTCTCCGAATTCCGAGGAGTCTTCCGGCCGAATCGACGTCCCTCGAACGCCGGGACACTCGAGCGAATTCAATTAAAACAGGTCGTCAAGCTTCTCTCGCATCTCGTCTTCCAGGATCATGCCGATTCGGCGGTCCGAGATTTCCCCGTTTGCGTGGAAGAAGATGGTCGTCGGCATGCCGGTGACGTTGTGATCCAGCAACGGTTCGCGCTCCAGTGCCCGTCCGGTCGGATACGTGATATCGAGCTCTTCGAGCAACGCCAGCGCATCGTTTTCCGTTCCAAGACCGGTGAAGACGCCGACATCGATGCCGATCAGCGTGAAGTCGTCCTCGAACTCGTCCGCCAGTGTCTGGAAGTGCGGCATCTCCGCCCGGCAGGGTGGACACTGTCCGGCCCAGAAGTTGAGAACGACCGGCTTGCCTTCCTGAAAGAGCTCGGAGAACATCATCTCCTCGCCGGATTCAGGGTTGCCGACGGACTGATACGGGACGAACGCGAAGTCGTGCTCCAGCTCGCCGCCCTGTCCGTCCGTATCGTCCCCGCCGCCACACGCGGCGAGCAGCACGAGTGAGGCGGAAAGCAGGAAGAGAAATCGCCAGGGAAGGGTTGGGAACGTCATTCAGAAAGCCTTTTCGTTGACCGGATGAAATCGATCGTCATGACGCGGCTCTGCGTCGCGACGGCGGTGAACTTCAGCCTTAACTCTACCCCGAGCGGCTGTTACAAAACTGTAAGTGACGTTACTCAACTCACATCGAGCGAGACACGGCCACATCTGGCTCCGTGTTCCGGGGACTGCTGTGATTTCCGCGTCGCCACAATGGGGACAAGGATTGACGAATGGTCCTGAAGCACTATACTGGATGCATACAGGCCAGCTCCCAAGATGGGTACATTGGAATCAGCTTCGACCCGAACCCCCGAGATGCGGAGATCCCGGACAAGCGGGCCGATCGTCGTTCGAGCACCACCCGAGCCGAGCGCGGATTCCTTCCGGGCAACGCGCTCGATAGAGACCAGTGTCTAATTCGTTCGTCCGTTTTCCCGGCCGTCGTCGTCTTCGGACGAAGAAAGGATCCCATCGAGATGAAGTACGCGTTCACCGTTCCGATCCTCCCCGGCAAGACAGACGCCGCTCGTGAGTGGTTCAAGACGATTCTCGGACCACGGGCAGACGAGTGGGACGAGCTCCAGAGTCGTCTGGGCGCTGTTCAGGAAACCTATTTTCTGCAGGAGTCGCCAGATGGAGACATGATCGTTGTCACCGGCGAAGGTGAATGGATTTCTCCGGCGCAGGCCAT
>SKKR01000327.1 GCA_007123655.1 Thermomicrobiaceae bacterium | reverse complement strand
GCAACTCTCTGGGCCTGCTTTCCCGCGACGCCGAAGACGCGGTGCAGCGAGTGCTCACGCAATGGCGAGAGCTCGGCATTGACGGCTGGATGGCGGCCGATCCGGACTGGTTCACGCTCGGTGAGCGCCTGGGAGAACAGATGTCCGAACTGGTCGGCGCGCGTCCCGACGAGGTCGTCGCCACCGGCACAACCACCGTCAACCAGCATCAGCTGGTTTCCACCTTCTATCGACCAGCTGGGAGTCGCCGGAAGATTGTCGCGACCGGACTCGACTTCCCCTCCGACATTTACGCGCTGCAGAGCCAGATACTCCTGCACGGCGGCGATCCGGAAAAAGACCTCGTTCGCGTGCCGAGTCGCGATCGTCGGATGGTCGAGGAGGACGACATTATCCAGGCGATGTCGGATGACGTTGCACTGGTCGTGCTCCCTTCGGTGCTCTATCGCTCGGGTCAGTTGCTGGATATCCCCCGCCTGACCGCGGCCGCCTGTGACCAGGGTATCTTGATCGGCTTCGACTGCGCTCACTCCGTCGGCGTCGTTCCGCACGAGCTGTCCGCGTCCGGCGTCGATTTCGCGTACTGGTGCACCTACAAGTACCTGAACGCCGGCCCGGGAAGTGTTGGCGGGCTCTATGTGAACCGGAAGCACTTCGGATCCCGGCCCGGCCTCTCCGGCTGGTGGGGGTACAACAAGGAGCGACAGTTTGACATGGTCCACGAGTGGGAAGGCGCGCCGGGTGCCGGCGCCTGGCAGATCAGCACTGTTCCTTTGCTCTCGACGGCGCCGCTGGTCGGTTCCCTGGCGATTTTTCAGGAAGCCGGCATGGACAGGATCCGGGAGAAGTCACTGGAGCAGACCGGGTATCTCATGCATCTGATGGAGGCGTGCGGATTGCTCGCGCCTGAGTATGGTTATCAGATCGGGACCCCGGAGTCCCCCGCCCGCCGGGGCGGCCACGTCGCTGTCGAGCATCACGAGTCAGCGCGCGTGACGAAAGCGCTGAAGAGACGCGGTATCGTGCCTGACTTCCGGGAGCCGAACGTCATTCGGCTGGCGCCCATCGCGCTCTACACGCGATACGTCGATATCTGGGATGTCGTGCAGGCGCTGCGCGGGGTCATCGACACCGGCGAGTATCTGGAGATGGACCAGGGCCGCAGCGTTGTTGCCTGAGGAACAGGGATTGACCGCACACCGGAACGGACGACGATGACGGACCGGATGCTTCCAGGGCGACCATACCCGCTGGGCGCCACCTGGGATGGACACGGCGTCAACTTCGCGATCTTCTCCGAGAACGCAACGTCGGTAGAGCTCTGCCTGTTTGATCCAGACGACCCGAAGCGCGAGACGGCGCGTCACGTGCTTCCGGAACGGACTGATCAGGTCTGGCACGGGTTTCTCCCCGGCCTCGAGCCGGGTCAGCTTTACGGCTATCGGCTGCACGGGCCGTACGACCCTCCCGCTGGACACCGGTTCAACCCGAACAAGCTGCTGATCGATCCCTACGCGAAGGCGATCGCCGGGGACGTCGACTGGTCCGTACCCGTCTTCGGCTACCGTCGAGATGCTCGGGACGCCTTCCTGCCGGATCAGCGGGACTCCGCTCACGGTGTGCCCAGGAACGTTGTCATCGACCCTCGTTTCGACTGGGGAGACGACCTGGCTCCGCGGATTCCGCTGGAGGAGTCGATCATCTACGAGACACACGTCCGCGGCTTCTCACTCCAGAACTCGAAAGTGCCACCGGAACTTCGCGGAACGTTCGCCGGGCTGGGGCATTCCGCAAGCATCGAGTATTTGACGAACCTCGGCATCACCGCCGTCGAACTGTTGCCCGTTCACGACATGCTGGATGATCAACGCCTCAGCCAGAAGGGCCTTCGTAACTACTGGGGCTACAATACGACGAACTTCTTCTCTCCGGCGGCACGGTACGCCGCCAGCGGTGACCGCGGCGGGCAGGTCCGCGAGTTCAAGGAGATGGTGAGGGCGCTCCACCGGGCCGGGATCGAGGTCATCCTTGACGTGGTGTACAACCACACGTCCGAGACACACGGGTACGGCCCGACCCTGTCGTTTCGGGGGATCGACAACGCCGTCTACTACTTGCTTGATCCCGAAGATCCGGCCCGCTATCTGAACTACACCGGAACAGGAAATACGATCAACGCGAGCCATCCGCAGGTTCTGCAGCTGATTATGGACAGTCTCCGATACTGGATCCAGGAGATGCATGTCGACGGATTCCGGTTCGATCTGGCGCCCGTGCTCGCGCGCGAGGACCACGCGTTCAGCCTCGGAGCGGCGTTCTTCGACATCATTCATCAGGATCCCGTGATCTCACAGGTGAAGCTCATTGCCGAACCCTGGGATCTGGGAGAAGGCGGATATCAGCTTGGAAACTTTCCGCTGCGCTGGTCCGAGTGGAACGGGAAGTATCGGGATACAGTGAGAAGGTTCTGGCGAGGAGACGAACGGCAGACCGCGGAGCTTGCCTACCGGCTCACGGGATCGAGCGATCTCTACCGTGACGACGGGCGGATGCCGACGTCGAGCATCAATTTGGTTACCGCGCATGACGGGTTTACGCTGCACGATCTGGTCACCTACCAGCACAAATACAACCACGCAAACGGTGAACGGAACCGCGACGGGAGTAACCACAGCTTCTCCTGGAACAGTGGGGTTGAAGGCGAGACGAACGACCCTGACGTGCTCGAGCTGAGAGAGCGTCGGAAGCGGACGTTTCTGGCGACGCTTCTGTGGTCGCAGGGCGTGCCCATGCTTCTCGGCGGGGACGAGATCGGTCGAACTCAGCAAGGCAACAACAACGCCTACGCGCAGGACAACGAGGTCAGCTGGTATGACTGGAAGCTGTCGGAGCGTGAGGAGTCACTACTGCAATTCACACAGCGGTTGATCGCTTTACGCCGCCGGCACCCGGTGCTGAAGCGACGCTCGTTTCTTGACGGGAAGCCAGTCGGAGACGCAAATGCGCCCGATGCCACCTGGCTGCGGCCGGATGGATCTCAGATGACTGGAGCGGACTGGACACGCGCGGACCTGCACACCCTGGGACTTCGGCTTGCCGGGGACGCTCAGGGAGAGCGAGACGAGTTCGGCACGCCGAGAGACGATGATACGCTGTTGATCCTGCTCAACGCTGATCGCCGCTCGGTCCGCTTCACGCTGCCGCGAAATCATCGCGGGATCGGCTGGCAGATCGAGATCGACTCGGGCAGACCGGAGTCCGGGGCTGACGTTGAGGGTGAACGGTTTCATGCGGGAGACGGCGTCCATCTGATCGGTTACTCGGCCGTCCTGCTCAAGCAGATCGAACCGCCGCATTGAGCCCCGGTACTCGAATATCAGGAGCGCTCCGCCACGAACCGTCCGGCTGACAGAAATCCGATCGGGTGTTCCGTTCGTCCGTGCTCGGACAGATCCGCAAGGACCTCACCCACAACGCTTGCGAACTTGTACCCGTGACCAGAGAAACCGGTCGCGAACATAACGTTCTCGTGCTCCGGATGCCGGTCGATGATGAAATGATGATCCGGCGTCACCGTGTAAATGCAGGTTTCGGCCTCCAGCACTCGCCCGGTTGAGCCTGGCATGTACTGTTCAGCGATCTCGGTCTGCCGCCGGAGTTCACCGACGTCAACGGTGCGCTTCATCGTTTCCGGATCGACGACATCACCCGAGTCGTGTCGACCGACCTTGATTCCCTGTCCGGGCAGGTAGGGAACGACGTAGTACATCCCGTTAGGCGTATCCCAGATCGTGATCGGGAATGCGTCCGGGGTATAGTAGTCGCGCTTTACCGAATCGTAGTGGGCAAAGAAGACCCGCCAGCATTCGAGCGGGAGCTTCAAATCGGAGAGAATACGCCCGGTCCAGGGCCCGGCCGTCACAACGAGCTGTTCCGCGCGATAGGTGTCCTGGTCGGTCGAGACTTCCACGCCGCTTTCAGTGCTCCGCCAGGTGTGCACGCGTTCACCGTCCCGGATTCCGGCGCCGTTCTCCCGGGCCAGCGCGAGATGCGCGTCGATGCAGCGTTCGGGGTCGAGCAATCCCCCGGTGGGTTCGTAGACGCCCACCATGCCCTCTT
>SKKR01000311.1 GCA_007123655.1 Thermomicrobiaceae bacterium | reverse complement strand
GATCCGGAGGACGGACCACGGCGACCGGATCTCTGGACCGAAACCGCGCACCTGCCGGGCGTCGATCACCGCTACGGCTGGATGGCGTTGCCGTCGGCGCTCACGTTCATCATCGTCACCGTGAGCCTGCTTATCTGAGCACTCACTGAAAACGAGACGCTCAGCACGTGCGCCCGCATGCTAGAATTACGGTTGGCCTGTCGGACTCGCGCGACGCCGGCAGGGAGATTGACCCAATCGTGAGACGACTAATGCAACAGATCACTCCCCCGTAGTCGGCAGCACATCGTCAGCACGCCCGGCGAAGCGCGAATGCGCTGCGTGGGGCACTTCGTTTGCGACCAGCTCAGTAACGCTGCCATGTACGGAGGAACCAGACATGTCCGATGAAATCCCGAACGAAGTTGCCCGGCGTCGCACCTTCGCCATCATCTCCCACCCCGACGCCGGGAAAACCACGCTAACAGAGAAATTACTGCTTTACGGTGGTGCGGTTCAGCTCGCCGGATCGGTCACCGCGCGCAAGACACAGCGGCACGCGGCGTCCGACTGGATGGAACTGGAACAGCAACGTGGTATCTCGATTACGTCAACCGTCTTGCAGTTCGATTACGGGAATCGGGTAATGAACCTGCTCGACACCCCCGGCCACCAGGACTTCTCCGAGGACACCTATCGAACCGTGACCGCGGCGGATAGCGCGATTATGGTCCTGGACGCGGCCAGCGGGATCGAGCCGCAGACGCTGAAGCTGTTCGAGGTCTGCCGGATGCAGCGGATTCCGATTTTCACCTTCATCAACAAGATGGATAGACCTGCCAAGGACCCGCTCGACCTGCTGGACGAGATCGAAAGCACGCTCGGACTCTCGGTCTGCCCGATGAACTGGCCGATCGGCGATGGTCCGGACTTCCAGGGCGTGTACGATCGGACAGGAAAACAGGTTCACCGCTTCGAACGGACCGAGCACGGGGCGAAACAGGCGCCGGTCAAACTCGCGGGAGTCGATGACCCGACGCTCGACGGTTTACTCGGCGAGAATGCCGCGGCCAAGCTGCGAGAAGACGTGGAACTTATCGAGATGGCCGGCACGGAATTCGATCACGAACGGATCCTGTCCGGCGAGCAGACACCGGTCTTCTTCGGCAGCGCGCTCACCAACTTCGGCGTGCAGCTTTTCCTTGACACGTTCGCCGAGTACGCACCGACTCCACGTCCTCGATCGGCAGAGAAGCGCAACGTTCAGCCGGACGAGCCGGACTTCTCCGGGTTTGTCTTCAAGATCCAGGCGAACATGGATCCGCGGCACCGGGATCGGGTGGCCTACGTCCGCGTCTGCTCCGGGAAGTTCGAAAAGGACATGACTGCCCGGCAGGTACGCCTGGACCGGCAGATCCGGCTCAATCGTCCACTGCGGCTCTTCGGACAGGATCGTGAAGTCGTCGAGGAAGCCTATGCCGGAGATGTGATCGGCCTGGTCAACCCGGGGATGCTGACGATCGGTGATACTGTCACCACCGGCGACGCGGGTGAGTTCCAGGCAATGCCCCGTTTTCAACCGGAGCACTTCGCGCTGCTGCGAAACATCCACACCGACAAGCGCAAGCAGTTCCAGAAAGGCCTTGATCAGATCGAGGAAGAAGGCGGGATCCAGCTGTTCTATCCCCTTGACTCCGGCAGCCGCGAGCCGATCCTGGCCGCGGTGGGTGCGCTGCAGTTCGACGTCGTTCGGTTTCGCCTCGAGCATGAATACAAATGCGACACCTCCCTGGAACAGCTCCCGTATGAGACCGTCCGATGGGTCTATGGAGATCGGGAGGAGATCCGCCGGATGGCCGGCAGGCGGGGTCGATCGCGGGTCGAAGACCGGGATGGAAACGTCGCCGTGCTGTTCCGAAGCCGCTGGGATGTTGACTTTGCCGCGGAAGAGTTTCCAGAGATTCAGATGAGCAACATCGGCGGCCGTCTCGGAGCGCGGACTCTGTCGGAAGCCGCCGGAACACCTGCCTAGCGGCCGTACGCGGGTATCAGATTCCGGCTGCGCTTCCCACAAACTTGCATTTCGCGGTATGATGCGTGCACGGAACATGACTGCAAGTCAATCGCGGGGTGTTCTGATAAGGGGCACGAGTGTGGGAAATCGGCGAATACATCGGTTAAACCGATACTGGGCAGTGCTGTCTGTGCTGCTCGCGTTTGCGGTGCTCGGCGGCTCCGCCATCGCCCAGGAATCGACTGAAAACGGGATTACCGAGCAGCAGGTAATCTTCGGTGGATCCGACGCGCCTGATCCGCCCTTTGATCTCCATCAGAGCATGCTGCGCTTTGTTCCCGGAGCAGAGGCACCTCCTCACGTGCACGGAGGCCCCGGCTACATCAACGTGCTCCAGGGCGAGCTTACGCTTTACGAGGACGGCGAGCAGAACGTCTACCACGCGGGTGACAGCCTGGTGGAAACACCTGACAAGCACTACAGGGGTGGTAACTACGCCGACGAGGACACGATCCTGATGGTGACCTATCTGATCCCCGACGGCGAAGACGTCACCACGGTTGTGGACGATCCGGAGAGTCCGAATCCACCGGAGATCGACCCGGAACCACTCGCCGAAGCGATCTTCGGGTTCGCGGAGGCTCCTGATTCGTTCGATGTCGTGCACACGGTCAGCACGTTGCAGCCCGGTGCCGGTACTGAACCAAAGACGGCCCGGGGAGACACGTTGATCACCACCGTTTCGGGAAGCGTCGACCTCGACGTCAACGGGGACAGCAGCCTGCTCGCGGCGGGCGAAGCGATGCTCGTTGAGCGCGACCGCGAGTTTGCCATTGAAAACTCCTCCGAATCCGAGGCTCAGGTCATGAGCACGGAGCTCGTGCCGGATGTCCACAGTGTGCTCCCCACCACCGGCGGTGCAACCGTCGACCGAACCATGGCGATGTGGTTGCTGGTCATGACCGGAGCGGCACTGCTCGTCGTTGGTGGCGTGTTGCGGTTGACGTCCGTCCGTTTCCGCTGACCGACCATACTCGCAGAGACTGAGGACACGCAATGCGCAGGGGCCCGCCCCTGCGTTCTTCGTTTCGTGCCTTGTGCTCCCCACGATCTTGCACCGGATCATCTTCGGGCAGGTTGCCCATGAACAATCCCTTGACAAGCGGACCGGAATCGATATAATGGCGTTAGCTTTGCTGAATGGCATTAAGGAAACTAAATGAGCTTCATCGACCGGGCCGTTCCAACACCAGAGCAGCGACGGGAGCGCAACCGCGAGGAGATGACCACGGCGATCCTCGACGCGGCGCGCGACATCATGCGGGAAGGAGGAGCTGGGGCGCTGAACCTGAACCAGCTTGCGAGACGAGTGAACGTTACGACACCGGCACTCTACAGCTATTTTCCGAGCAAGTTCGCGATCTATGACGCCCTGTATCAACTCGGCATCCAGATGGTTCGCGAGCAGGAAGAGGAAATCTGGCGCCAGACCAGACCGGACTGGGATCGGCTGCGGCGCTGGTTCGACGCCCGCGTGCGGTTCGTCATCGAACATCCGGAGCTGTACCGGTTGATGTTCCACAACCCGGTACCGGGTTTCACGCCGTCCGACGACGCGGCCAGCGAGGCCAGAAAACAGCTGGAGAACGCGCGTCGAGGACTGAAAGAAGTCATTGCGGCAGGCGTTATCCAGCCGGACATTCCCGTGGACCGCGCCGTCGACCTCCTGTTGGCAATTCGCCACGGGATCGTGGCCGAGCGAATCGGGAAGGCAAACGTGGTGCCGGCGGATTCCGGACGGTTCGAGCATCTGGTTGAAGATGCCGTGGCGATGCTCTCACTCGCCTGGAAGCCGGGCATCGAACGCCAAGACGGTCGAGATGATGCTCCTGGTTAGCCGCTCTTCGAGTCGAACGCATGACAAGAAGAACCCGCCAACGAGTTTTTCGCAGAGCGTGAAGGAGAGAAGTGAATGACTGCGCAATCCGAAGCAACGATCACAAGCGTCACCGAACGGAACGGGGAAGCCTATCAGATCGGGCCGGAGCTGGTGACGCTGAAAGTAGTCGGCAGCGAGAGCAACAACCACTACCTGGTGATTCAGGTCGAAACGCCTCCAGGTGGTGGG
>SKKR01000117.1 GCA_007123655.1 Thermomicrobiaceae bacterium | reverse complement strand
TCCCACGGAACGACGAACACATCGCCCCGGACCTCATCCCCGGACCCGTTGATGTTGGGATCGTCCGAATGGTCCGGTCCGGACTCATGTCCCCACCAGTTGCTCGTCGCGTTCAACGTCCCGCTCCCGTGGCTCACGAACCCCTCGATGCTGTTGTTGTTGAAGTTGTTGTGGTGGACATCGATCGTCGTGTTATCCACGCCGGTCGCGATCGCCACCGAGTAGCGATGATTGTTGATCGCGTTGCTGTGAATCAGCACATCGTAATCAATGCTGTTCATGAGTCGAACGCCATACTCATTGTTGTAGAGGACATTGCCCTGGATCGTGGTGTCTCTGGCGCCGGGTGCGTTTCCGAGGATCGACCCCGCGCGCACGCCATGCACGTTCAGGTAGATCTCGTTGTGCTGGATTCGTGCGCCCCGAACGGCGTCCAGCTTGACGGCGTAGCGGGAGTCGGTGATCTCGCTGTATTCCACCGTTAACGTGGATGCATTGCTGAATCCATCGTTGAAGTCGCCCGTGGCGAGAACCGCCGCGTCACCGCCTTCGATCTCCGCGCCGCGAATGCGCAGTAATTCGGACCGCTCCACCAGGACACCGTTCACATCTTCGTCAAACTCCGGCATCATGAGTCTGACCCGGTCGATGAACGTATCGTGCGTGTTGATTACTCGGATCAGGTCCATCGAGTCGCCTTCGATATCCACAAACCCGATGCGCGAGCCCTCCGTATTCTGGTCCAGCAGGCTGATTCCGGAATAGTTCCGGATGTTGACTCCGACAATGATCACGTCGTCGGCGTCGATCCAGATTCCTGGCGCGCCGGTGCCGAGCGTTCCATCGAAGGTCGCCCCGCCCCCGTAGATCGTGATCCCGTCCGTCTCGATGCGCAGATGCTCGTTGTACGTCCCGCCTTCGAGACAGATCTCATCGCCCGGGCTGGCCCCGTCGACCACCCGCTGTACGCTTTCGCCCGGACTTACGGTCGCGCACTCGTCACCGGGATCAGTCCCGTTCCCGTCGTCGTCGGACACGCCGTCATCGAACCCGCTGTCATCAGCGTCGTCGAACAGGTCATCATCCGCCGCGACATCGTCATCGTTCGATATCGCGTCGTCGCTGTCGTCGGAAATCTCGTCATCGTCAGTTACCGCATCATCCGAGTCGTCCGAGACCGCGTCATCACTGTCATCGGAAACCGCCTCATCGTCGTCGGCGGACGGCGGAGTGGAGTCATCCACCGGATCGCCGATCTCCTGATAACGCCAGTCGTAGTAGTGCTGTCCGATATTGCCGGATTCGACCTGCCACTCCGGGTCGTTGAACGGCGCGTATGTCAGGCAGCGTCGCTCGAAGCACTGAAAGAGAACTTCCTGCTCCTGCCCGGCAACAGTCACGTGACCCCAGTAGGCGTCCGTGATCGGGAATCCGATGGCGTAGAACGGATTACTGAACAGGTCTCCCTGTGTGAACTGTCCGTTCTGATAGATGACGCCGGAGCTGTTCATGAATGCCCAGAAGACCGAGGCGATGTTCTTGTCGGTCTGCTCGATGTAGTAGGCATCGGTTACGCCCCAGGCGTCGAGGTGGTAGTCCTCGGCGATCGATCCGTCGCTGAGCACCAGTTCAGTGATGGCCTCCCCGGTCAGCCTGGCAGGCCGGTCCATCAAGTCACCCATCTGAGCATAGGTAGGACTGTTGTTGTTGACCGGATCACCGGCTACGAACAGCTCGGACGCCTGGTGCTGCTCGAATATCGTGTCGCCGAGTTGCAGGCGGCCGGTCATCAGTTCGGTGGCGAGCAGTCCCTGGGTGATGAACCATTCGGAGTCCGGCGGAACCGCACCGACCGGCAGTTCCATGCGAGATTTGTCCGTGTAGATAACCGTGCGCAGGCCATCGTCAGCCTCGGCGTATGGCTCGTCCATAAGCGGCGTGTTCGCTCCCGGCCCCCAGGTCCAGGTTCGGGAGACCTGGCCTTCCTGAATGGGGAGGTCGTTTCGCTCCCAGACCTCGATGAACCGCGGGTGGGACAGTTCATACTCGCCGGACTGGCCGATCGCGATCAGCGGTATGACTGCCAGCAGCGCGAATACCGCCGCTGACGTAAGAAACCGGTACCGAAGACGCATGAAGGTCCTCCAGACCTTGACAGGCACGAACGAGCCCTTGCGCACGGTTACCGGAGCAACAATGGAAGATCGCCCATGCTCGAAGTCGGGACGATCCCACCTGACAACACGAAATATCCGAACTGTGCCAATAGTCTGGACCAGATACCTACAGAATGCAAGGAATTGTTCAATAACGACCACTCCTGCGCCTTGTTACGAGCGGCCGATAGGGCCTTGAGCGAATAAGAAGAGATTCGTTGGGATCGCTGCAAAAGGAAAGTTGCAAACCAGGCACGAGTGGTGCAATGAGTCGTTTGGCGGCCTGTCTCGCGGACAGCTAGCGTCGGCGCACACGAGAGCAAGTAAGGCACGTACGAATGCATGGCTGGAATTTTCTACATGGTGGAAGCGAAGCAATACGGCAGGCGGACGTGCTCCGTCCGCACGACAGCGGCCCCGGTTGAGATTCCCGGGGCCGTGACTATTGCAAGCTGACGCTGTTCGGTCGCGACCGTCAGGTCGGGTCCGACGGCAGGAAGTTGTCGAAGTCGACGTCATCGGATACGGCGTCTCCGGTGCCACCCGGATTCTCAGGGTGCGTTGGCCCGCTGGGGTCGCCCCACCAGTTCTGCCGTGCGTCGAGCTCGCCCGTTCCTGTATTGCCGGCCCCGGCGGTCGTGTTTCCGGAGATGCTATTGTTTCTCAGCGTAAACGCCGTTGCATCGGGCGTTCCGAACATGTCGTCGATTCCGAATCCGAATTCGTTGTTGGTAATCTGATTGCCGGTCAGATCGATGTCTGAATACGTTCCGGGATGCTGGACAAAAACGCCTGCGACTTCCCCGGAAAACGTCGAATCTAGGATATCGATGTTTGAAAGCGTCTCATCGGCCTGAGCCCAGAGCGCCAATCCGCCCCAACCGTTGCCTGACGTAGAAACGTTCTCGATCGTTACGTTCGTTGAGTCGCGGACGGCAATCCCTGCTGCGTCGTTGTTGAGCGACTCCGAATCGATGAGCGTGACGTTCTCAGCCGGGTGGATATCTATCCCGGTTCTCCGGCTCTCGAGGACACGTACGTCGTCGATTACCAGCCCATCGATATATGAAAGCTTCAGTCCATAGTTCTGCGTTTCGTCACCCTGGCGCGGCCCGTACAAGGTGAATCCTTGAAGTGTGAGCCCGGAGCCCCAGTCGCCACTGCTAAACGTTGCGTCGATGCCGTAACCAGACTCGTCTGAGGCGTCGATCGTGACCAGACCACTTCCTTCACCGAGCAAGGTCAGACCATTGACGGTAGAGACGTTCAGTGATTCTTCATATGTCCCTTCCATCACGCAGATGGTGTCATTGTCATTTGCAACGTCGATGACGTCCTGAATCACGTCACCGTCTTCAACGAACGCGTTACACGCCATCCAGACCTTCGTCAGAGCGTTGGACTCGGTTCCGGTGGAGGCCAGAACTGCTGTCAGGTCGTCCGTCCCGGGGAGTGCGCTTCCGTTCTCAGGGTAGGTAAGGACAACCTCCCCGCTCTCGTTGGTCAGTCCCGGATCAGGGTCCACATTCGCGTCGCTGTTCTCCCCGGAAATCGACAGGGCAACTTCCGCATTCTCGACGGCTTCGCCTTCATGCCCGGTCACCGTTGCGAGGACCGAATGGGTCTCGTCGGTAGCGTTCACCGGATTTCCTTCGCTGTCGAAGACCTGATCTGTCTCCGTAACGTGCTCCAGCTGTACCTCGGCGATCCAGGTCTTGGTTACCTGTTCTGAGAGCCCGCTCGCCTCATGGCTCGCAGTGACTGTGTCCTCCCCCAGCCCGGAACCCTGGAGCGCTGGAGCACCGGGCGGCATACCGCGAGTCCAGCTGTGCGTGGCGATTCCATCTTCATCCGTAACCAAAGATATGCTGTCACCTGGCACATCCGCGTGTTCGTGTTCGATTTGCAGGTCGATCGTCTCTCCCATCACCGGACCGGACTGATCGGTTAGAGTTGCGGTGATAGTGTG
>SKKR01000242.1 GCA_007123655.1 Thermomicrobiaceae bacterium | reverse complement strand
CAGCGCAACAGCCTCCTGAAGGCACTGCGTGAAGACCCGGGCGGAACCCGGGATCGCGCCGCGGAGCTCGACTACTGGGATCATGAGCTGATCACTCGAGCCACCTACATTATCGTCGCGAGAACCCGGTTCGTCTCCGCGCTTCACGAGCCTCTCGGCGATGCGTTTCGACACCTGATCGGTGCTGACCTCCAGCTGACTGTCGAATACCGAACTGCTCTGGACGAGGCTGACGACCTCGCCATTCGAATCAGCCGGGAATCGCAGTCCGATGGGCAACGAGTGGTGGCTCAGTGGTTGGAGCGCACGTTGAATCGGCGCCGCCAGGAAGAGTTGCGGCGCGGCGTTACCGCAGTTGGTCCTCATCGGGATGATCTCCAGCTTTCGCTTGACGGTCGTGACTTGAGCGCATTTGGCTCACGCGGCCAGCAGCGGGTATCAGTGGTGGCACTGAAGCTTGCGGAGCTGCAGGCGGTAACCAACGCCGACGGTGATTCTCCGGTGCTTCTGCTTGATGACGTCCTGTCCGAGCTTGACATATCAAGACAGGCGTTGCTGCTGGAACGGCTTTCGGATCTCGGAGTACAGATCATCGTGACGGCAACGGACCCGGACCTGCTCAGCCACGACTCGCTGTCACTGCTACCGCTGCGCCAGGTCCGGGACGGGACGATCGTCGAACTCGACATGTAGCTGATGGGCGGACAACGCTTGAAGCAGCCTCGTCGGTTTGATAAACTCGTTTATGGTCCTCAGGGACCGATACTGGGGAGTCGTCTAATGGTAGGACAGCTGACTCTGGATCAGTAAGTTGGGGTTCGAATCCCTGCTCCCCAGCGAATCGGCCGCCGCCAGGCGGTCTTTTTCGTGCTCGAACGTTCCGACGGACGTCACACCGCTGCCCCGACTCCGGATAGGCGATCCCGCAACCCCCGGTTCCCAATCCGAGCTTCTTGTGGTCGAAGCTACAGCGCTGTTCGCTGAACGCGTTCACCCGGCCCGCTCGCGTGAGCGGGATCGACGCCACGCTTTGCCCGAAGGCATCAATGTCGCCATTTTGCCCACCACACCACAGAACGTACAGAAGTTTCAGCAACCTGACCTCACTCGGTCATGAATCAAAGGTTGGTGCAGCGCATCAACCACGAATATGATTAGTGATTTTGGAATCACTGCTCGTCCACTGTAGCGAGCTGAAAGCGTCGCAGATTATCTGTCCGTATCATTTCAAGCAATGCGCGCTGTCTGTCACTTCAGTTGTATTGACGTTCAAGTGCAGCTTCGTCCACTGATGTGCACTCTTTTTGATCTTAATTGTGCGCGTTATGGCGGCTTTCTGGTGTCAGTGGTAACCCTTTGATTCATGTGCGTGCGTTAGAATCGATGAAGAAGAGTTGTACGTACGAGTTTCCAGGCTTGGTTCGGCGGAACGTAGTTGCTCGGACGCGTCAATCAAATGGGACTTCGATGTTCCATTTTCGAACTCGTTTGCGAATCAATCCGAATTTGCTGGCCATTCTCACGGACCGGGCACGTGGCCGGCTGGATACTGCTGCCGCATCTTCTTATCGGCTCAATTGGACATTGTAGAGTCCGCCGGTGCTCGTTCTGATCTGTGACCTGCCAGATGACGCGCCGCGTCGATGGGCGTTCAGCAACCAACTAAGTGCCGCACGGTGCGCCCAGCCCCACCGGTGAATGAGGAAGACTGAAGGGATCGCGTCGTTTCGATCAAGAAGGAACGATCACGGAGCGGCGATGGCGAACCGCGCGCATCAAGGCCGGAAGGTTCTGGTCGGTCCCGACTGGCGGCGGTTGTTGGCGCTAGCGATAGCGCGTGTGTCTGACTTTTGACTCATTTGAGTGCCGTCGGAATGCCAGGACACACCCCAGAGCCAGCACGTAACTTACCGCGAAGATCAGATCCACATTGGGTTGTGAAACGAACGCGGCCGCGACCAGCGCAAACGTGATCGGCAGAATGAGCAGGCCAATCGTCGCGAACAATGACGCTTCAATGACCGCGCCTCGCCAGTCCGCTCCGGTTACCCGGGAAAGCACCAGCGGCACGATCGTTCCAAGTGGAAGCCAGATCGCCAGCGCAAAGGTAATATCAGACATACTCGTTTCCAGGTACCAGAATCATTGAGAGACATCACATCCCATTGAGTTCCACTAGAATAGCCCGGAAATTCGTCCCGCATCGTCAATGTTGATCCCGGCGCCAGATGGTGACGCGCCGAGTCCGGGCATCGTGCGGATCTCGCCCAGCAACGGGTAAACGAAACCCGCACCGGCGGAAAGACGCACTTCCCGTACCGTCACATCGAATCCAGAGGGTCGAGCCTTCAGGTTCGGGTTCGCGCTGATCGATAGATGTGTCTTGGCCATGCAGACCGGAAGGTCGCCGTATCCAAGCGACGTGAAGCGGCGGATCTGTCGATTTGCGGCAGGAGCGTAGGTTATGCCGTCAGCCCCGTAGACCTCTCTCGCGATTGTCTCGATCTTGTCTTTGATCGGTGCATGAAGATCGTACAGAGGCCGATACGCACTGGGCACCTCTGCCATTGCCCGCTCCAACGCCCTTGCGAGGTCCGCGCCTCCCGGGCCACCCTCCGCGTGAACGTGTGACTCGACCGCATCGAAGGCCCCTGCCGCTTTCGCTGCCGATTTGATCAGGTCGAGTTCATCTTGCGTGTCGGTCGGGAACCGGTTGATCGCCACGACGACGGGAACTCCGAAGAGTCTGACGTTTTCGATCTGCTTCTCCATGTTCGGGATTCCCTCGCGCAGTGCCTCGATGTTCTCGCTCCCGATATCGAGACTGTCACTGGAGCCATGGGTTGGACTGTGGGACTTCAGCGCTCGAGCTGTTACCACGAGGACAGCCGCGTCGGGGGTCAACCCTGACGCGCGGCATTTGATATTGAAGAATTTTTCTCCGCCCAGATCAGCGCCGAACCCGGCTTCGGTGATTAGGACGTCCGCGAGCTTGAGTCCAATCCGATCAGCCAGGATCGAGCTGTTTCCGTGGGCGATATTCCCGAACGGTCCGGCGTGAACGAGCGCTGGCGTATGCTCCAGCGTCTGGACCAGGTTGGGTTTCAAGGCATCGGCAAGGAGTGCGGACATGGCGCCGGCTGCCCCGATGTCCTCCGCTGTTACCGGCTTTCGGTCTGTGGTGTAGGCAACGACAATGCGCCCGAGCCGTTCCCGCAGGTCAGCATAGCTCACGGCAAGCGCGAGGATCGCCATCACTTCCGACGCGGCGGTGATATCGAAGCCGGTTTCCCGCGGGAGTCCATTGCCCGCCCCGAGTCCCGTGACGATCTCACGCAAGGAGCGATCGTTGACATCCAAAACCCGGCGCCAGGTGACGTTGTTGACGTCGATATTCAGTGGGTTGTCGTGGTGGAGCAAGTTATCCAGAAACGCAGCGCACAGATTGTGAGCGGCCGTTACCGCGTGGGCGTCTCCGGTGAAATGGAGATTGAGGTCTTCCATCGGGATGATCTGCGCCTGACCCCCACCGGCCGCACCTCCCTTGGCACCGAACACCGGTCCGAGAGACGGTTGACGTATCGCGACGATCGACCGCCGGCCGATGCTGGCGAACGCCTGGCCGAGCCCTACGGTCGTAGTGGTCTTTCCTTCGCCGGGAGGCGTCGGGGTTATCGCGGTCACCACGACGTATTTGCCGTCAGGCCGGTCCGCAAGCGTGTCTTCGATGTCGAGTCTGATCTTTCCTTTGTATGGGCCGTACTGCTCGATGTACGACGCGTCGATTCCCAGACTCGCCGCAATTTCAACGATCGGCTTCGGCTGGACCTGCTGGGCGATGTCGATGTCGCTTGGCATCCCGAGGTTTCTTCCTTTCCCTCCCCGTGCGTGCGGCCTACGTGCCGAGGTGTCCACTCTTCTGAAATGCGGGCCGTCGCAACTGCGCCGCCCGTATCGTGTTTGCCGCCAGGACCCGCTGCGTCACAACGCCCGTTCCCCCCGGCACCGGGGTGACCGCACCGGCGACGTGCCGGACCGACTCGTCCGCGTCACCGACCATCGACCCGTTCACGAAGTTGACGCCGAAGTCCAGAACGATAGCCCCGTCCCGGATCATTTCCCCGGT
>SKKR01000217.1 GCA_007123655.1 Thermomicrobiaceae bacterium | reverse complement strand
CTAGCCAAGCAATTCTGGACTATCAGTACCGTTTCGTGCAACAAATCTCCCCCAGCGAAACGGTTCAATCCGATAACGCTGGACACGCGCTAACACGAGATCCCGGATGATCTCGCCTGAAACGGGACCGAGACAGAATCCGTGTCCGCTGAAACCAGCGGCAACGACAAGTCCTTCGATCTCGGAGACGCGGTCAATCACGGGCAGTGAGTCCGGGGTCAGATCAATCAGTCCGCCCCAGACCGCGTTGACGGGAAGGCCGCCAATGGCTGGCAATAAGGACGCCGCCCGCGACATCGTTTCAGCGAGTCTGGCGACTGAAGGCCGCATGAGATCAGGAGCTTTCGCGTCCGCGCCGGGTTCCACCGGATGGCCGCCACTGGAGAATCGCATCGCACCGCCTGCCTCCTGACGCGCGGCGAAATGCGCCTTTGCGGTACCGATGACCGGGGCGAGCAGCGGCCGGGTCCTGGTGGTCTGAACCACCGGAACATTCGCAAGGTGGAGCGGCAGGTCGAGTCCCAGTGGCGCCAGTAACGCCGGCGTGTCGATACCTGCGGCGATGACGATGGTATCCGCCGGGATGCGGCAGTTATCGGTCCGAATGCCTGCAATCCGCCCGTTGCGAGTCTCGATTTCCTGAACGCGGCTTTGTTCGCGAATTCTCGCTCCGGCATTTCGGGCGGCCTGAGCGTAGGCATCGACCGTCGCGTTCGGATTCGCATGGCCGTCGGTTGGAGTGTACGACGCCGCTCGAACATGCTCCGCGACAGCTGGGGCGATCTCCCGTACCGCGGAGTTGCCATCCAGAAACTCGATTTCGAGGCCAAGTCGAGATTGCTCCCCGACGATCGTCAGGATCTTTGCGCGATCCACCTCGTCCTCGGCAAGTCGCAGGTTGCCATCCTGCCGGTACTCGAGGTCAGCGCCCAGTTCGTCACCGAGCGTCTTCCAGCGAGCCACAGCTGCCATAGCCAGTGGAAGCTCAGCCGCGTGGCGGCCAGACTGGCGCACGCCGGCAAGGGTCCGGCCCGAGGCCATGGACGCGAGCGATGCCTGCTCGACGACGGTCACAGCAGCGCCTGCCATTGCGAGTTCGTATGCGGAAGCAACTCCGGTAACTCCGCCACCAATGATCACGATTTCCTGTGAGATGCCTGATCGCATGCCTTGCCTGTCCCGTCGATTTCAACCGTCACCGGTGTCCGTGCCGTCGCATCACTGGTGATCAGGAGATGCCAGTGTGGTGACCTCCGTGCGACGAATGTCGCCACGTCCGATAACATGTGCGCCAGCGCTGCCGATCGCTGTATATTGCGAATGGGGAGCGCCGTATCGTGACCTGGTCAACACGCCGTTCTCCGGAGCACAGGTGCGCGTTTGCGCTGAAAGGACGTCCACTCGTGGCCGAACACGATCTTGTCCCTCAGAAACTCGAGCAGGCGACCAGGATCCTCGATGAAGTCGATATCGACCTGTGGTTAATCGTTGCGCGCGAAAGCGACGTGCTGGGTGATCCGAGTATGCCACTCGTCGTCGGAACGAGCGTAACCTGGGAGTCGGCCTTTCTGATCTCGCGTACCGGCCGGCACAAGGCGATCGTCGGGACGGGCGATGTCGACAACCTCCTGCAGACCGGCGCCTGGAGCGACGTTGAAGGTTACGTGGAGGGTCTCGGATCCCCGCTGCGGGCGGCAGTCGAATCGCTGGATCCCCAGAGCATCGGACTCAGCTACTCTCAGGATAACTCGATGGCGGACGGGCTCACGTACGGCATGTACCTGGAACTGCAGCGCTTTCTCGGCGAAACACCGTATTGGGACCGGATCTGTTCCGCGGAACCGGTTGCGTCACGTCTCCGGTCCAGAAAGTCTCCTGATGAGATTCAACGAATCAAGGCGGCAATTGCCACGACGCAGACGATCTGGGACGAATTCCAGGCGTGGATCCGCCCGGGAGTCAGCGAGCGAGCGATATCCGACTTCCTGCACGAGCGCCTTGAGCACCACGGCGTGGATTCATCGTGGGACTGGGCGTACTGTCCGACGGTTATGGCCGGGCCGAAGTCCCCGGAAGGTCACGTGGGACCATCAGACGTTGTCACAGAACGAGGGCATCTGCTCGCCGTGGATTTCGGCGTGCGTCAGAACGACTATACCTCCGATATGCAGCGAACCTTCTACTTTCTACGTGAGGACGAACAGGATCCGCCGCGGGACGTGGTCGACGCCTTCGCGGTGGTCGACGGGGCGATTCAGGCGGGGGCCGAAGCGCTTCGTCCAGGCGTCCAGGGATGGGAAGTAGACGCCGCGGCGCGCCGTATTCTGGACGAGCACGGGGCCGAGGAGTGGCGGTTTGCCTTCGGTCACCAGATGGGCCGGGCCTGCCACGATGGCGGGACGGTGCTTGGGCCTCGCTGGGATCGCTACGGCCAACGACCGTACGACAAGATCGAGCCATCACAGGTATACACCCTGGAGATCGGGTTTCCGGTCGAAGGCAGAGGAAGGGTTCAGCTGGAGGAAGACGTTGTTGTCACAGAGAGTGGCTGCGAGTTCCTGACGACCCCGCAACGAGCCCTTATTCCGATCAGGTAGGATAGCCAGACCTTGGACGGTCAGAACGGAAGGGAACCGCGTGGCTGACGTCAAACAGCTTCGGCAGCGAGCGGCCGGATACTACGACGCCTATATGGCGGACCTCGAAGGAATCGTCAATATCGACAGCGGTACGTTCGATCGCGATGGCGTGAATCGAGCTGGTGCGTATCTTCAGGAGATTCTCCAGGGGCTTGGATGCAAGATCGAGCTTTACCCGAACGAGGAACTGGGCGACAACTTCGTCGCCAGGTTGAATGGAAGCGGGACGCGCAGGCTGATGCTGCTCGGCCATTTCGACACGGTCTACCCGGCGGGCACCACCGCGGAGCGGCCACTCACAGTCAGCGGCGGCCAGGCCTACGGACCGGCATCGATGGATATGAAGGGCGGGATGATCCTGGCCTGCTACGCGCTGAAGATCCTCGGCGACGTCGGGCATGATGATTTCGCCGAGATCGCGTTCGTGGCGAATGCTGACGAGGAAATAGGATCGCCAACGTCGCGGGAGCTGATCGAACGTGAGGCGGTACTATCGGACGCGGTGTTCGTATTCGAACCAGGTCGCGCGGCAGGCGGGGTGCTGGCGACCCGAAAAGGTGTGGGAATGTTCGAGCTCGAGGTTAACGGCAGGGCTGCTCACGCCGGCGCGGCGCCCCGGGATGGCCGCAGCGCAAATCTCGAGATGGCTCACAAGATCATCCAGCTCCATGATCTCAACGACTTCGACGTCGGTACCACTGTGTCGGCGAATCAGATGCATGGCGGTGTCCGCAGGAACGTGATTCCGGACTATGCGCATTGCGCCATTGACGTACGGGTGCCGACCGGGGCGGAAGGGGAGCGGGTCACTGCCGCGATCCAGCAGATTGCTCGCCGTTCGACCGTTCCAGACACGTCCGGAGTGCTTTCCGGTGGGATCAACCGGCCTCCAATGGAGAAGGTTCCCGGGACCGCCGCGCTTCTCGAACTCGCGGAGCGTATGGTCGGTGAGCTTGGGCTTACGTTCCAGGAGTTGACCAGCGGCGGCGGAAGCGACGGAAACTTCACCGCGGCGATGGGAATTCCGACGCTTGACGGTCTCGGCCCCGAAGGTCAGAACGCCCACAACGCGGAGCACGAGTACATTGTTCTGGATTCCCTGACTGACCGAATCGCACTCACGGCCGGACTGCTTATCGATTGCCCGCGCAGGCCGTGACGGGCGTGGACTGGAGCTTCGCATGAACGAGAGTCGAATCGAAAGCTGGTTCGACGTGCGCGAGTTTCCGGACGGTGTCATTGGAATCGGTGAGCCGGGGCACTTCGAGGACGTCAAGTCATTCCTCGTTGTGGGCGACGACATTGCATTGCTCGTCGATTCCGGGATGGGGTTCGCCAACATTCGCAGGATCGTCGATCAATATACCGATCGGCCGGTTCTGCTTGTAAACTCTCACGGACATCTGGATCATATCGGTGATAACTGGCGATTCGAACGCCGCTGGGCGCACCCTGGCGACCTCGACCGCATCCGCGCGGGAGTGTCCAACGAGCAAATGCAGCATT
>SKKR01000566.1 GCA_007123655.1 Thermomicrobiaceae bacterium | reverse complement strand
GAACCCTGCCGTATGCGCGTCGGGATCCTCGAACGCGGCCTGGACGGCGGCCTCAACCTGTGTGCGGTCGATGTCGTCCGGATACCCGTCCGGGGCCGGGGCGTCGCCCATCGGCCAGGGCACACTCCCGGCCTCCGGGAGCGAAGACTGAACCTGGACAGGCTCGAACTGGCGTGCGCTACCCGTCGCCTCCACCGGGAGAATCGCGCAACCCTGATCACCGTGGCACCGAGCACGCCGGCGGACCGCCCCAAGCTCCAGCAGTCGCTCGGCCTCCGCGGTCCAGTCGGCGTCGAAATCCGGGTAATCGTGTCGGTATGCCTCGATAAGACGCGGGACCGAGACCTCGTCCAGGATGAGCAGCATGCTGATAGTCTCGCTCTCGGTGTCGACGCCGATCTCCACTCGATCACGCAGGAAATCTCCAACTCCATCCCACCAGAGTGCGGAATTCCGGAGTGCGTCGTCCGCTGGTCTCCCGGAGACGAACAGCGCCGAACAGAGCTGTTTCACGGGCCGGCTCAGCAGGAGTTCAACTGGAATCGGGTGGGATTTGGGCGTCATCGTTCGCTCCGCTCGATCTCGCTCGTTCGTCAGATTTCGTGCAGGGTATCGCAGCACCGGCAGCCGGGCAAACGCTGGTAGACTGCCGGAGGCTGGCGACTCATCGTTCTGAAGAGCGGAGCATTCCGTGAGCGAGTTATCGATCACATTTACCGGCACCGGATCTCCGAGGCCGAGCGTGGAGCGAGCGAACTCGGGTCAGGTGATCCGGGCAGGGCAATCGTTGTTTCTGCTTGACTGCGGCGGCGGAACGATGCGCCGTCTTCTTGAGGCAGGCATCGATGCGACCAGCATCGAGCACCTCTTTCTTACACACCTTCATTCCGACCACACGCTGGACTACGCGGAGTTCATCCTGGTGAGCTGGGCGCAGGGACGCAGCCGCCTGAGGGTCTTCGGACCGAACGGGACCGGCGACCTGCATGATCTGCTCCTCATGAAGCCATACCGGTCCGACATCGAATACCGGTTGTCGCTCGGTCGCTCGCCGGCCGGGATGATGGATATCGAAGTCAACGAGTTTCAGCCGGGCGTGATCTTCGACCAGGACGGGCTCCGGGTAACGGCAACGGAGGTCATCCACTCCACGTACACGGTTGCCATGAGATTCGACTTCGCCGGCAAATCGATCGTTCACTCCGGTGACACCTGCTACTGTCAGAACCTTGTCGAGCTTGCCAGCGGCGCGGATGTTCTCGTCCATGACGCCTGCATGGCGCCGGCCGCGGTGTTTCAACACGATACGGCCTGGCCGAACCTCTGGGAACACCTGAGACAGCACCATGCAACACCTGAAGAGGCGGGACGCACCGCGCGGGAGGCGGGTGTCCCAAAACTCGTTCTGACGCACTTCCTGATTCAGACCGATACCGAAGCGGCGCGGCGCCGTGCCGAATCCGAGTTCGACGGCGAGGTGATCATCGCCGAAGACCTGATGACGGTTACGTGCTGAACTGCCTGAACGGTCGACGCAGCTCGACCGTACCGCGTTTCGTCTGTGGAGCGCGTCGAACTTCTCGGACACGTTGGAACGCCTGCTGGCCGAACACGGGAAGGAACTGGATACGCCAATGAGCACGGTAAGCAACGAGCGATACTTTGAGGACGTTATTGTCGAAACCGACCAGCCAGGTGATCCGCAGTTGTCGCCGGACGGCGAACGACTTGTGTGGACCGCATCGCCGTACGGCAAGAAAGAAGATCATCCGGAGAGTTCGCTCTGGCTGTCGAAGGCTGACCGATCCGGGACTGGCCGACAGTTCACCTTTGGCGAGTCCAACGACACAATGCCGCGCTGGTCGCCGGACGGGCAGTGGATTGCGTTTCTTTCCGACCGGGCTGAACGAGGGACCGCCGGTCTCTATCTGATACCGGTCAGCGGTGGTGAAGCTCGTCAGCTCGTGCAGCGCAAGTCGGCCATACAGACATTCGAATGGTCACCGGATGGCAAGTCGATCGCGTTTCTCAGTGCGGACGAACCCACTGATGAAGACAAGCGCCGGGAGGAGGAACGGGACGACCCGGATGTCTACGGTGAGAAGTGGCCCTACGCACGGCTGCACGTTCTGGACATTGACTCGGGAGACACGCGATTGCTTCCGGCAGGTGAACGCCACCTGTTCGATCTTGCCTGGTCACCGGACGGATCCCGGATCGGGTTTCTCGCCAGCCCGACACCGGAACTCGAAACACGCAAAGACACGCAGGTGTTCACGATCGGACTTAGTGACACGGAACCGAAGGCGCTCTGTTTTGCGAACGGAAGGCCATCGTCGCTTCGGTGGGCGCCGGATGGAGCGCACCTCGCCTTCCTGGCCAACCACGAGAGAACGACATCGGGACACACAGTGTTTGCTGTCGATGCTTCTGGCGGGGAGCCTCGGGTGATCGGCCCCTGGAAAACCGAAGAGGCGTGCGGGATTGGCGTCGAGGTCGTACCCGGCTCCACCAGGTTCGCGATTGCCGTGGCTCACGGCCTGTTCACCCGCCTTGAGTGGGTCGATCCATCAACTGGCGAGCGAGAGCCGTTCTTCGAGCCGGATGACGGAGACTTCGCCGGGTACAGCGTCAGGCTGACGAACGGCGGAGAACCCCGCATCGCCGTGGTCCACTCGACCGGCACTGTGCCGCCCGAGGTGAAGGTGAACTCGGCGGGCGGACTGTCCCCGGTAAGCGCTCATCACTCCACGCTTGCGGATTTCACGTTCGGCGAGCAGGAATCATTCTACTGGACGGCGCCGGATGGACTGGCACTGGACGGCGTGCTGATCCATCCGGTGGACGGCGGGGACGCGCCATATCCAATGATCGTGCATATCCACGGAGGTCCGTACGGGCGGTACTCACTTGGCTGGAACCTGCATCCGCGGGCGAACTGGCAGCAATGGCTGGCGATGAACGGGTATGCGGTATTCATGCCGAACTATCGAGGCGGTATGGGACGAGGGAACGAGTTCGCCAGTTGCCTTCACGAGAACATCACCGACAAGGAGTTCGACGACATCACGTCCGGCGTTGAAGCGTTGATCGAACGTGGCTTTGCCGATCCGGACCGGCTCGGAATCGGAGGCTGGAGCGGTGGTGGGCTGCTCACCGCCTGGTCCGTCGGCCACACCGATCGCTTCAAGGCGGGGATCATGGGCGCCGGGGTCAGTTACTGGGGCGCAATGGCGATGGACACGGACCTGTATACGGTGCTCAACCACTATGCCGGTGACGCACCGTGGGACGGGCCCGGCCCGCACCGCTCCAAGAAGCACTCGCCGATCTCGTACGCTTCGAACGTGCGGACCCCGTTACTGATCATCCACGGTAAAGCGGACGCCCGGGTGCCCGTGAACCAGGCCACTGGATTCCACCGGGCTGTGAAGGAAACCGGGACGCCGGTGGAAATGGTGCTCTACCCTCGGGAGGAACACCCGATCCTGGAACGCAACCACCAGCGGGACATGTTCCGCCGCGTCCGGGACTGGTACAAGCGCTGGGTGTAACGGCCCATCTGAGCGGAGTCGAGTCGAAAGGGAAACTTGTGTCGCAACATTCAGTGAACACCCCGCGTCTCGACGGGGCAGAACTCGAGCAGTTATCTGACCGCGAGAGGCATGTGCTGGAGCAGCAGGAGCGGAAATGGGGCAAGCCGCTAGCGAACCACCTGATCTACGCGCGCTGCCCGGAGATCTTCCATGGCGCTCAGGGCATGTGGCGTGGGCTCGGGAGTTCGGGGAGACTGGAATCCTCTCTGGCCGCCATCCTCAATCGCCGGGTGGCGATTCTTAACCGGTGCGAGTTCTGAGCAGATCTCAACGCTGCGGTCGGCAGCCAGCTGGGTATCGACGACGACAAACTTCGCGCACTCGAGAACTGGGAAACTAGTGAGCTGTTCTCTTCCCGGGAACGAATCGCGCTGGAATACGCGGACGAGATGACGTACTCGGACCGGGACGTCGATGACGGACTGTTCACCAGGGTTCAGGCGGAGTTTACCGAGGAGCAGATCGTGGAGTTGACTGCCACGATCGCCTGGGAGAACGCTTCGAGCAAGTTCAACCGGGCGCTGCGAGTTCCGGCCCAGGGCTTGTGGAAG
>SKKR01000134.1 GCA_007123655.1 Thermomicrobiaceae bacterium | reverse complement strand
GCGCCGAATCCGGTCGTCACTCCGTAGACGGTCGCTCCCCGTTCGATCGCGTCGCTTACCATCTGGCGCGAGGAGGCGATCCGTGACCAGAGTTCTTCATCCAGCGTGATGGTGGACTGGGGATCGGACATTGTCCCAACGTCACGCGTGCTGAGATGCTGGCGACCAATATGGAGCACGTTCGCTCTCGCATTCTAGAGCGGTAGCCCAGAATTCGTGCCACACGGTAATGTGTGCGATCTTGCCGATGATTCGACCTCGATGATGTACGTCGCCAGTCTACAGCAGGATGCTTCGGCGCTTCGACAGAATGTATTAAATACCCCTTAGGGGTATCAGTGTCAATAGCGGGTCCTGGGTCCGCCCGGACGAGAGCACCGGGTACCGGACTCAACGAGGCTGGCAAGCATCAGATCGGGCACGTCGTTATGGGAGGGTGAGTCCCGTTCCCGATGAAACCGTCTTGACAGCCCATACCGGGTAGGGGTATTCTGGCGATCAAGCATTTGGCTGTCCCAATACGTGTGGTTCC
Organism: Thermomicrobiaceae bacterium; assembly: GCA_007123655.1. Classification (GTDB taxonomy): domain Bacteria; phylum Chloroflexota; class Chloroflexia; order Thermomicrobiales; family Thermomicrobiaceae; genus SLMJ01. The sequence continues at coordinate 3,642 of SKKR01000134.1, read as the reverse complement.
GCTGTACGCCCGTCATTTCTCATACGGACGATAGCGTCGTCGCGCATACGGTTGCGATACATGATCGAAGGGAGGCGCGAGCCGAAAGTCAGTTGCCAGGTCGATCTTGGAGCTATAGGATAGTTCAGATGCTTGCAGCCAAGCCATCCGAATATCCAGTGTCAGGGAGAGAAAGATGATGGACCGGACGAAAAGCAACGGCGTAGAGGCTGTGACCACGGGGCTGGGCAAGGCCGTGTCCGCTGCTTTGACCCGTCGCGCGCTACTCAAGCGCAGCGCCGCGATTGCACTGAGTGCCCCGGTGTTCGCCAGTTTACTCGCAGCCTGTGCTGCAGATGACGACGACGAACCTGATGCGGCGGCGGAACCTGACGACGATGTCGATGACGTTCCGGACGAGGAACCGGACGACGACGAACCGGCTGATGACGTTGACGAAGATATTGTCGAAGGTGAGCCCGGTGGAGAACTCATCGTTGCGGCGGGCGTTGACAACTATGTCCGTGAAGGTCCACGCACGACGATCGGGATGTACGTCCCGAACACGAACATTTTCGACACACTCGTAAGAATGGCGCACGATTATGAGCTCGAGCCGATGCTCGCCGAGTCATGGGAATTCGTTGAGCCGAACACATGGCGCTTCGATCTCCGCGAAGACGTGACGTTCCATGACGGCACTCCATTCACCGCTGAGGCAGTCGCCTGGACGATGGCGAGAACCGCCGAAGCAGGCGGAGGGCTGGTCTACGTTGCCGAAGATTCCACTGAAGTCATCGACGACCATACCGTTGAGATCACTCCCTCGGAGCCGAACCTTCGTCTGCCGCAGCAGATCGTGCATGCGGGACACAGTATTTTTGCGCCGGACACTGACCCGGAAATCGAGCGCGTCGGAACAGGCCCGTTCCGGGAGGTCGAGTATGTCGCGGAGGATCGATACGTTGTCGAGGCGTTCGAAGACCATTGGGGTGGTCCACCCAGCCTGCAACGAATCACATTCAGGTTCATGCCCGACCCGACCACTCGTGTGCTTGCGCTCCAGGCAGGGGATGTCGACCTGGTTGTCGAGGTTGCTCGAGAAGCTGCTGAATCTCTTGAAGCCACCGACGGGTTCAGCATTGTCACATCAGACGTTGGAGCGTATTCCGCGCTGTACCTGAGCCTGCGCGCTGAAGAGCCGTTTCACCTTACCAACGACCGCGAGGTCCGGGAAGCCATTGCGCACGCGGTCGACAAGGAGTCGATCGTAGAGGGTGTCTGGCGTGGAAATGCCGAGGTAAGCAACACGATGATTCCACCCGGTGCGCTGGGAGACTCAGCCGGACTGGTAGAGGGCGTGCCGTATGACCCCGACCGGGCGCGTGAAATTCTCGAAGATGCTGGCTGGGTCGAAGGTGACGATGGTATCAGGGAACGAGACGGCGAGCGGCTTCGGGTGACACTCATAAACGGATATCCATCGGCGGAAGTCCATGGTCCGATGCCCGAGTTCGTTCAATCTCAGTTGCGCGAGGTCGGGATTGATGTCGAGATCGTTCAAACACCGGATTCGGCGACGTACAGCGGGAGACTGGGACCGGGCGAGGGGAACCTCTGGGCCGAGGCTGGCAGTCAGAATGACGCCAACCCGACCTTCCTGCCCGAGCACTTGTTCCTTACCCCGACCGAAGATACGCCGGAGTGGATGGCCGAGTACGGCCGCATGTTCGCCCCCGGTGAGGAGGCTGACGAGTATATCGCGGCCGGTCGGGAAGCCGTGTCGCTGGAGGAGGCCCAGGAGGCTGCCGCGAACGTGATGCGGATTCTCATCGACGAGGAGTTCGCGGTCGTTCCCATTGCCGGAACGTACCGGTTATACGGTATTTCAGACCGGGTTCAGGGGTTCGTCGCGCATCCATCCGCGGTTAGTCAACGCTGGTCGGAGATTACGATAGCCGGGTAATCTTGGCAGTCTACATCGTACGGCGACTACTCTACATGATTCCGATCTGGATCGGAATCTCGTTCGTGGCATTCAGCCTGTCCGCGCTGACTCCGGGTGATCCAGCCCTGCTCATGCTGCAGCGCTCGCTCGACCGACAGCCAACAGCGGAAGAGCACGCAGCGGCTCGAGAAGACATGGGACTGGATCGCCCCTTTGCCGAGCGGTATGTTCGCTGGCTGGGCAACGCCGCGACCGGCGATCTAGGAATCTCGATTCGCACCGGGGACCCTGTGCTGAGCGCCCTTGCGGATCGGTTTCCGCGAACGCTGCAGATCGCCGGGCTCGGGCTGGCATTCTCGCTCGTCGTCGCCATTCCGCTCGGGACGCTGGCCGCGCTGTTCAGGAACCGTCCCATCGACCATTTCTCTCGACTGCTGGCGCTCCTGGGTGCCTGCATGCCGAATTTCTGGGTCGCGTATCTCCTGATTCTGTTGTTCTCCGTGCACCTCGGCTTGCTCCCGGTGGCCGGAACCGGCACCTGGCAGCACATGATCCTGCCATCGGTCTCGCTCGGTCTCGTTGCGTGTGCCAGTCTGATGCGTCTGACTCGCTCCGAAATGCTGGAAGTGCTCGGGCAGGACTACATTCGTACTGCAAGAGCGAAAGGGTTGGGCACGCAGGTTGTTGTCATGCGTCATGCGCTGCGCAACGCGATGCTGCCGGTGACCACTGTCGCCGGTATGCGCTTCGCATCGCTTCTGGGAGGGGCAGTGATCGTCGAAACGATTTTCGCCTGGCCCGGCATCGGCAAGTACGTGCTCGATTCCATATTCGATCGGGATTACCCGGTCGTCCAGGGGTTCGTCGTCTTCATGGGGACCGTCTTTCTCCTCATGAACCTCCTGGTAGATATTTCATACGCCTGGCTCGATCCGCGCATTCGCCTCGGTCGTCGGTGAGGTGGAACCGCGATGAAGCAAGCAACGGCACAGAACAACCGCCTCAGCGACGCCCACGCGGGTACACGCGCGCTCGCCCCGCACACGCGACGCCCGAGTGTTCTCAGAAGAGCCTCACGCGAGTGGACGGCCATTATCGGCGCCGCGATTCTCCTGACGTTTGCGGTATTCGCGATCGCCGCTCCGGTTATCGCTCCCTACGATCCAAATGAAGCCGACGCGACGTCGATCCTCGCTCCCTCGAGCCGCGATCACTGGCTCGGGACGGACAACCTCGGGCGGGACACACTGAGCCGGCTGATCCATGGTGCTCGCTGGTCACTTGGCACCGCAGCGGCAGCGACCTCTATCGTCGTAATCATCGGCGTAACGGTTGGACTGGTCGGCGGGTACTTCGGAGGCTTGATCGATGACGTCCTCATGCGCATCGTCGACGTGATGCTCGCGTTTCCGAGCCTGGTTCTGGCGCTTGCGATCGTCGGGACTCTCGGTCCGAGCTTGCGCAACGTCATGATCGGCGTGGTGGTTGTCTGGTGGGTCGAATATGCCCGCGTGGTGCGCAGTTTAACATTGAGTATCCGGGAACGAGAGTTTATTACCGCCGCGCACTCGGTCGGGTGCCCTTCCTCTCACATCATATTCCGCCATGTGCTACCGAATGCGATTCCGTCCGTCATCGTGCTGGCGACGCTTGAGATCGGCATCATGATGCTGGCGATCTCGGGACTGAGTTTCCTGGGGCTCGGCGCACAGCCT
>SKKR01000419.1 GCA_007123655.1 Thermomicrobiaceae bacterium | reverse complement strand
TCGTTATGATTGGAGAGATTCAGTCGCCAGGTGGTCGGCTCGGCCGCCTCCGTGTCGTGAAGTTCGACGCGCATGAGCCGGAAGTCATCAGCGGCAACCCAGATATCGACATCGAGCGTATCGCCCTCAAAGAAGTCACCGGTGAGGCCTCGGACCACACTGGTATCAACAGTCGCAGTCAGATGCCGGGAATCGACACCCTGGACGGTATCTTCGCCTTCGAGTTCGAGATTTTCCAGTTGATCGATGATCCAGGAGATCCCTTCATTGTCATCAAAGATCAGCGCTGGATCATACTGGAGATCCCCCGGTGCTCGTTCCCACTCGCCGGTCAGGATGTTCCGCAGGTACATTTCACCGTCGACCGCTGTCATCTCCATCGAGACGCTGGAACCAGCGAACTGGACACTGGCATCGGCCCGGGCGTTCGCGGGCCGTTCGATCTCACCTTCGACCGCGCCCAGCTGGAGCATTCCCTCTTCATCTATGCCGATCGAGCCATCAATATCCAGTTCGAAGCGAGCCGACTCCGTATCGGAGAATGCTTCGGTCGCCCGGGACAGAATCTCGTCAGCGTCAAGGGTCTCATCGTCATCACCGGTACCGGCGCACCCGGCAAGGACGACTGAGACAGTGAGCGAAATGGCGATAAGCGCGGGGATGACGCGTGGATGGATCATTGAGTTAACCTCGCTAATAACATGTATTAGGTCGATCGCGCGCAACGGTTGGATGGTAACACAGCGGACGATCCCGGCTTTTGCCGCGCCCGGAACCCTATGTTACGATTTCGCCGCCAGTATGGGCGCGGAGTTACCCTTACACATCGCGGCATCGCGTTCCGCAGCAACAAGCGCAAAAGGCAAGGGAATTGTGGACGAACTTACGGTACGAGTAGGCGCCGCCACCGACACCGGACCTGTTCGCGAACAGAATGAAGACGCCGTTCTGATCTCCGAGCCGGATCCGCAGTTGCTGGAAACCAATGGCCTGCTGCTCGCTGTTGCTGACGGAATGGGGGGTTATCAGCGAGGTGAAGTCGCTTCCCGTATCGCGGTCGAAACGCTCCGTGAGGTGTTTTACGAATCCCCGGCCGAAGAAAACGAGATCCCTGACCGATTGAAGCGCGCGTTCAGAACGGCAAATGAGCGCATTTTTCAGGATGGCTCGGCCGAAGGTCAGCAGAATATGATGGGCACGACGCTGGTCGCCGCGGTGGTTAAGGACAACGATCTGACGCTGGCGAATGTGGGCGACAGCCGCGCCTATCTCGTCCGTGCAAACAATGCGAATCAGATTACCCAGGATCATTCGCTCGTCGCAGAGCAGGTCGCTGCCGGAGCGATGACGGCCGAGGAGGCCAAAGAGAGCCAGCATCGGAACATCATCACCCGGGCTCTGGGCCATCGCGATCGAGTCGATGTCGACATTTTCGAGATCAGGCTTCTCCCGGATGATCGCCTTGTCCTCACGTCCGACGGACTCCATGACTACGTGTCGGACGAGGATCTGGTCAGCATTCCGGGGTCGAGTTCTGCGGACGACGCGGCACGTGAACTGATCTCCCGGGCGATTGAGAATCAGACGAACGACAACATCAGCGTGCTGGTCGCTTCGTTTACCGACGCAGCCGCGGAGGCGGCCGCCGAAGCCGCCGAGGAAGAACCCGCAGAGCGCGGCAGCATGCTCGTTCCGGTGCTGGTCTTGATCGGCCTGATGATCTTCATTGCACTGGTCATCGTTATTCTTCAAATGGGCTAGTGTTCGGGTCAGGCTGCGAGCGGCGCCGGTGAGATCGGACATGGCCGAGGTGAGCAATCCCCAGCGCGAATCGGAACTCATAGACAGTCACGTTCATGTGTTCCCCCAGGATGTCAATTCCCGTCGAGAACAGTTGATCCAGTCTGATCGCTGGTTTGAGGAACTGTACTCGAATCCGGATGCCTCCCTTGCCTCGACGGACACGCTGCTGGCGTCCATGGAAGCAGCCGGCGTTTCCAGATCGATTCTCTGCGGATTTCCCTGGTCGGACCCGGGGCTGTGCCGGCATCACAATGACTACATGGCTGACAGCCGGAAACACCACCCTGCACGTCTCGACTGGCTGGCGACGGTTGTTCCGCACGACGGGCACGCGGCAGCCGAAGCCGAGCGGGCGTTCGCTCAGGGCGCAGTCGGCGTCGGGGAGCTGAACGCCGATGGACAGGGATTCCTGTTTGAGGAGCCGGACGGGATGTCGGATCTTGTGGATGTCTGCCAGGCGTGGAATCGACCGATTATGTTCCATGTCAGTGAGCCTGTCGGTCATGCGTATCCTGGAAAGGGTGCGGCGACACCGGACAAGCTGCTCTTGTTCCTGCAGCGGTTTCCTGACGTCCAGGTGATCGCCGCTCATTGGGGCGGGGGGCTTCCGTTTTACGAGATGATGCCGGAAGTCTCCGCACTGACAAGGAATGTGGTCTATGACTCGGCGGCCACCACGTATCTGTACCGTTTCCCCGTGTTTCCCACCGTCATCAGCCTGGTCGGATCCCGCCGTGTGCTGTTCGCGAGCGATTATCCAGTGCTTCGGCAGGACCGGCTTGTCAAACGCGTGCGGGGCCTCGCCATGGCTGACGATACCTGGCGTTTGGTATCGTGCGAAAATGCTCGCCGCGTGTTTCAGCTCGAGAAAGGGTGACCGGTCATGATCAGCGGCGTACGCGGACGCATCGTGAGCAAGCTGCCGGGTGTCATCCAGGTAGATGTTGGCGGAATCTTCATTCAGGTCCTGACGTCGCAGAACAGCATCGATCAGGCCGGGGACGTCGGCGAAGAAGTCACCCTTGTCACCTACTTGCAGGTACGCGAGGACGACCTTTCCCTGTTCGGGTTCGTCTCGCCTGAAGAGTTGCAATGCTTCCAGTTGCTTATCGGGGTGAACGGCATCGGCCCCAGAGTGGCACTTGGAATGCTCTCCGCCGCCCGTGCGGACGAGATCTATCAGGCGATCGGCGCAGAGGACACGCAGTTTCTGAGCAGGATGCCCGGCCTCGGGAAAAAGACCGCCGGACGGATCATTTTCGATCTCCGGGGAAAGCTGCCGGAGCCAACCGGAACGGTTCCCGGTTCACCGGGCACGCCCAGTTCACCGTCGGAAGACATCGACGCCCTGGAAGCGCTGCAAGCGCTGGGATACACGGCTGCTGAGGCGCGAGACGCGCTGTCCCGTCTTGAGGACCGTGAGAATCAGACCGTCGAGGAGCGCGTGTTCAACGCGCTGCAGGTCCTTGCGCCGGCAAGCTAGCCCCTTTCGAGGCGCTCCATGCGACGCTCGATGGCCCGTGCGTGCGCGGTCAGCCCTTCGGCACGCGCGAACGTCGCCGCATGGTTACCGAGTCTTCTGAACCCGCGCTCGTTGATCCCGATGAGGCTGATGATCTTGATGAACTCCTCCACGTTCACCGGGGAGGAGAAACGCGCGGTCTGGCCTGTCGGCATGACGTGGCTCGGTCCAGCGGTGTAGTCGCCAAGGACCTCCGGAGAGTGTTCTCCGATGAAGATGCCCCCGGCGTGCTTGACGCGGTCAACGTGAGCCCAGGCGTCTTCGATCAGCAAGCAGAGGTGCTCGGGCGCGTAGGCGTTGGCGAGTTCGAACTGTTCATCGACATCATCGACAACGATGATGGCGCCGGTTGCTTCCAGCGATTGCCTGGCGATCTCGCTGCGTTCGAGGTCCGCCACCTGGCGTTCGACCTCCCCCGCGACCCGTTCCGCAAGCTCTGAAGACGTCGAGATCAGAATCGCGCTCGCCATCGGGTCATGTTCCGCCTGGGCAAGCATGTCCGCCGCACACAGTTCCGGGTTCGCGGAGTGGTCCGCAAGTAACATCGTTTCGGTCGGTCCGGGCAGCTGATCGATGTCAACATCCCCGTACACCCGCTTTTTTGCGAGTACCACGAAGATATTGCCCGGTCCCAGGATCTTGTCCACGCGGGAGATCGATTCGGTCCCGTACGCCATCGCGGCGATCGCCTGCGCCCCTCCAACTTTGAACACCCGCTGGACTCCGGCGATCTCCGCGGCCGCAAGTATCGATGGATCGACCGTCCCGTCCGGCCCCGGAGGTACGCAGACGATGACCTCAGGCACCCCGGCCACGATTGCCGGAACGGCTGTCATGAGTAGCGAGGACG
>SKKR01000440.1 GCA_007123655.1 Thermomicrobiaceae bacterium | reverse complement strand
GATGATCTGTTCGTCGATCTCGCTCAGCCTGTCAAGGTGGGCACTGCTGAGCCGGAACTGCCCCTCTGTCGAGATCCGTATGATCATCCGTTGTTCCCTTCTCCGAGTTGCTTCTTCTGATCACCCTGTCCAAGTTCCGAACGCATCGCCTCAAGCTCGGCGTCGACACTCTCGCGCATCGAAATCTCGCCGAGCTCGCGTTCGATCGGATCACGGCTGGACTGAGTGAAATCTTCGAGCGTCCCGGACTCGATCAGTTCGTCGATCGCTCCGGCTCGCGCCTGCATGCCCTGTGTCTTCTCTTCGGCCCGGTCGATTGCCATACCGATGTCCGCCATCTCCTCGGAGATACCACCGACAGCCTCGCCGATCCGCACCTGTGCCTCGGCGGCGGAGTATTGCGCCTTGATCGTCTCCTTGCGGCTTCGGAACGACTCCAGCTTGGTGCGAAGTCGCTGTTCGGATTGCTCCAGCTTGGCCTGATCCTGCTCGAGTGTGGCAATCTGCTGGTCCAGGTTGTCCGCCTGCTGTTGCAGCGATCCCCGGCGTTCCAATGCCTGACGAGCAAGATCCTCGCGACCGTGGCTCATCGCCTGTCGCGCTTGCTCACCCAGGCGCTCCGTGCTCTCCTCAATCTTGTTCTTCTGAAGTTCGAGCCGGCGCTTCGAGGTCGTAACCTCCACGATCCCGCGTTTGACGTCCTGCAACATCTGCAGCTGCTTTTCGTAGGAGTAGTCAAGCATCTCCCGCGGGTCTTCCGCGGCCCCCAGCAGGGAGTTCACTTTGACCTTGATCAGATTCGTCATTCGAGAGAGTACACCCATGTCCTGTCCAATCCACCGTTGGTACTGCAGTAAGAAGTCGCGCGACGGTTCCGTTCACGTTCGCTATTATAAGGGCAGGTTGACCCGTATAGAAGTGCCTATTGCGATCTCGAGCTTCGTGAACCGGCCGCCTGTGGTCGGCGCGTCCAGCGAGGTCCGATGTCAGCGCCGGTACTCCTGATAGCGCACGCCGAGTAACCCGACGAGCGCCCCGGCCCCGCGACACATCCGCACGATCCCCTGACGCCAGCGCGGCGATCGGATCAGCAGGCCGCCAGCGCATTCCAGGATTCCCAGAGGGATGTTAGCGACGCCTCGGGCCGCGCGGGAGAGCAATCGCCGTCCGTTGCCGTGAATCAGTCGATCGCACCTGGTGAGCGTAATCCCGTGCCGGTAGCTGCGGGCGGCGATCCACGACAGTGAGATCCGACTGTGTGGAACATGCTCGTAGACCAGGGCCTCCGGTTCCCAGAGGATCGATGCTCCCCGGCTGTAAAGGGAATGGAACAGGTAACTGTCCGAGCCACCGGTGTACTGGAAACGCCTATCGAACGGACACTCAAGGTCCGCAATCGAGTCCAGGCGGAGCATCGCGTTTGCGGTCGATGCGTACGACAACGACGTGCCGGCCGGGAAACTCGGGCGTTCATACACTCCACTCGGCCCGGCCCAGGTGGGAGCGTCCGGCGGAAACAGAGGTAAAACTGGGCCGGTCACTGCGTCGGCACCGGCGGTCTGAAGCCGGGTATAAAGCGCGTACAACCAGCCCGGCGCCGCGGCTTCATCATCGTCGATAAACGCCACTGCCTGCGCGCCAAGCTCGCGGGCAAGCCGAACGCCGTGATTTCGCGCCGCGGGGATTCCCGGGTCCGGCTCGATTGCGTAGACGGTCTCGCGTTCGTTGCCGCGCTTCTCTCCGAGTAGCGACTGTGCTGAGCCATGCGGGTCGTTATCGACCACGACGATAACGTAGCGACCGTCGAGTCCTGATTGAGCCCGCAGGCTTGCCAGCAGACGTTGCAGGCCTTCCGGACGCTGGTAGGTCGCTACGCAGATCGCGATCTCTGGCATCGGTCTCCGTCCCGGCTCACGTGATCCGATCAACGAATTCAAGCAAAGTAATGACGCCGTCGACTCCCTCAACGGTGCCATCTGCGGCTTCGATGACCTCGGCGGGAGTGCCGTCGTCAACAACGCCGATTGCGTACAGATGATCCCCTTGCCTTGCGCGTCGTTGCTGCAGGGCGTGAAACGCGTCGACATCGGTAATGTCGTCGCCAATGTAGACGGCACCCCGTAGTTCATACTCGCCGATGAGTTGGAGTACCGCTGTACCTTTCGACAGATCGACCGGGGGCCTGATCTCTACGACCATTCGACCGCGCGTGACGACAAGATCGAGGCGCTCCACGTGCTCGGAGATCATCCCCAGAACTGTGCGTTCAGCCTCGGACGGGTCTTCCGTTTCCCGCACGTGGATGGATGCCGTAAGCCCCTTGTCTTCGATGTACACCCCGTTGATCTGTAGCGAAGACCTGAGGAAATCCAGGAGCCAGCGAATTTTCGGGGCGTGTTCACGCGCGGAGTCGGAGTATACAGTTACTTCCCCGCGGCGGATCTCCATGCCGTGATTGCCCGCGTATACGATTTCGTCGGTTCCCACGATCGCCCTGGCATCTTCCGCGGACCGTCCGGTTATCGCGGCAACCAGGTCCAATTTGCCCGCCAGTCGCTCCAGGAGTGTTCGCGCGTGGGGTTCGACTGTGGCGTTCGATGGATGTTCCGCGATGCGGCTGACGGTTCCATCGATGTCCGTCAGAAGCCCGCACGGGCGAGAACGGACCACATCTTGAACGATCGCTTCCGCACGACTTCCGTTCGTCAACGTCAATGATCTCCCGAATCCGCACGTAACGCATTTGGCGCGAGACGTTCCTCCAGGTTGGATTGTATCCTGCGGGTAGTCATCTGACTCGCACCAGGATATGTGAGTCCGGGGACCGAAAAACGAACTGCGGAACAGGGAGCGCCGCTATGACCGTGAAGCTGATCGCCCTCACCTCAGATCGGACAGATTGACAGCCGTGTCAGGTGTCCGTGACAAACTAACGCGATTCCGTGCGTTTCTGCTTCAAGTCCAGCAGTTTCGCCGCGATATCAGGTTGTTTCTGGTCTACAATCTGTTCTCCAACGTTGGCATCGGATCGTTCCTGCTCATTTACAACCTGTATCTGATTCAGAACGGCTTCTCGGAGAGCTTCATCGGGATCTACAACGCGACGACGACGGTGGCGCTCGCCGGTGTCGCCATGTCGATGGGCCCGCTGATCGGTCGATTCGGTGGGTGGTACTGTATAACCTACGGGACGATTCTCTTTGTCGTCGCCTCAGCAGGTCTTGCGCTGCTTTCGAGTCCGATTCCGATCCTTCTGGTGTCCGTGCTCGCCGGCGCGGGGACCGCGTTTTTGATCACGCCGATCATGCCTTTTATCCTGGAGTGGGAGAGTGCCGAAAATCGTGGCATCGCCACGGCGTTCGCCTTTTCGATCAATTCCCTTTCGCTGACGTTGGGCAGCTTCATCGGTGGCTGGTCGCCACTGCTGTTCGGGACGCTGTTTGCCTTCGAAATTCAGAGTGTGGCGAGTTACCGGCTCGCGCTCCTTCTGGGGTTGAGGGTTGCGGCAATCGGGCTGATTCCGATGTTTCGCATGGTGGAGGCACGTCTTCATAGTGGCGAGGAGGAAGGCTCGTTTTCGGCGTTCCCAGAGCTTCCGACGACCCGTCAGGAGGTTCGTCGTGACATAATGGTATTTGCGGGGGCGACCGGTGTGCTGGCGCTCGGGATCGGTTCGGTCATGCCGTTCTACAACGTGTACCTGAACACGCTGGGAATGAGACCGAGTCGAATCGGAATGGTTTTCGCCCTGGCTGGAATCGTCGCGGCGATCTTCGGATTGCTCGTCCCGATCATCGCGAAGAAGTGGGGGGAGCTAACGGCGCTGTTCTGGATCCGGCTGGCGCCAGTCCCTGTTTTCGTTCTTCTTGTCGCATTCCCGCACCTGGCGGTGGCCGCCGTTGCGCATGTCATGCGGACGGCAACGCTCAGCATGAGCTGGCCGCTCGATTCCGGGGTGATGGGAGTGGTCCTGCCAGCGAGGGCACGAGCGAATGGGTTCAGCATACGCAGTGGCTGCTGGAATCTGGGCTACGCGATCTCGAGCCTCGTTGCCGGCGTGGTGATTGTTACCATCGGATACGGCGCGACGTTTATCGCCTTCGCCCTGTTCACGACGCTGAGCACGCTTTTATTCGTGAAGTATTTTCGTAACCACTCCAGGCTTGATCAATCAACTGT
>SKKR01000035.1 GCA_007123655.1 Thermomicrobiaceae bacterium | reverse complement strand
GTCGTACGAAGATTAACCATCGCTCGGTGCACAAGCTGCTTGACCGCGCCCTCACTTCGTCCTAACGCTTCGCCAATTTCCCGGTTTTTCAAACCACGTGAGAACTTGAGAATCAGCGCCCGTTGCTGGTCCTCCGGAAGCGTCCGAATGGCGACGAGGAGTTCGTCAGCCTCGCTCTGTGCATTGATGAGATCTGCTGGATCATCGCCAGTCATGTCCTCAGACCTGGCGAACACGGATACGTCTTCCACCGCAACCTCTCGGGAGCTTGTCCGGCCCCGTCGGTAGATAATGTTCGACGCGATGCGATAGAGCCAGGCGCCGAATGGGACGCCACGCCACTCGTACGACGGCAACGCGGCGAGCGCCTGTTGAAATGTTTGCGACGTGACGTCCTCCGCCACGGCATGGTTACCGGTGCGCCGATACGCGAATCGGTAGATCTGATCGACGTAGCGCTCGTAGAGCGGGCCGAACCTGGCCGGGTCGCGTTGAGCCGCGGCGACAAGTTCAGCTTCGTCGGCGTAAGACTGATCACCGGAGTGTTCGTCATTCATGCGGGCATTGTCACCCGCGCACGCCATCCGGGGCAAACACCGGAACGTCGATCTTTTGTTAATCGATCAATACAGTGAAACACGGAAACGTTACTGTCACGGTTGCGCGCGGGGCGGTTCCTGGAGTTGACCGGCGCAATCCCGGGGGAAATGTGTGCCAGAGATAACCAACACCGAAGTTGCGATCTCCGCGTTGCGGCTGACTGGCGAAAGGCAGGAAGGGCGAGCACCTCGCTCGCCCATTTCGTTCCATGATCGAGCATCTAGATGTGAATCGCCACACCATCAACCGCCAGCGCCGCCTCGCCCATAACCTCGGAGATGGTCGGGTGCGGGTGAACGCTCAGGCCAATCTCCCACGGCGTTGCCTCGAGCAATGACGCAAGCGACGCCTCGGCAATCAGTTCAGTCGCGTGACCGCCGATCATGTGCACACCGAGCAGATCGTCGTTGTCGGCATCGGCGACCATCTTGATGAAGCCGTCGCCTTCGCCCTCGATCATTGCCTTGCCATTGGCCCGAAGTGGGAACTTGCCAACCTTGACGTTGTGGCCCTTCTCTTTCGCCGCCTTCTCCGAAAGGCCGATACTGCCGATCTCGGGATGACAATAGGTGCACAGCGGAACCTGCAACAGGTTCATTGCTCGTGGATTCTCGCCAGCAATCTGCTCCATGGCGATCACGCCCCAGTGCATCGCGGTATGCGCGAGTTGCATCTTCCCGTTGACATCACCGATCGCGTAGACGCCGTCGACGTTTGTCCGACAGAACTCGTCCGTCTTGACAAAACCGCCGTCGGTCTCCACGCCGACATCTTCAAGGCCGATCCCGTGGATATTGCCTTCGCGGCCAGTCGCCACCAAGAGCATATCTGCCTGGAGCGTCTCTTCCTCGCCGCCTTCCGGCTTGATCTTCATCTTGACGCCGTTTTTGTTGACGGTTACGTCATCAGCCGTCGGCCGGACGCCCTCGATGATTCGCATTCCATCTTTAGTGAAGGTCCGTGTCAGATGTTGGGCAACTTCGTGGTCTTCGTTGGGAACCATGTTCCCCACCAGCGTCACCTCTGCGCCAAACTCGTGATAGACGGAGGCGAACTCGACCCCGGTGGCGCCGCAGCCACGAATGATGACCTTCTTCGGCAATCGAGTGTCCCAGGTCGTGTGGTCACTGTTGACGACCACTTTGCCGTCGAACTCAACACCTTTGATTGGACGGGGAGTCGATCCGGTGTTGATGATGACCGCTTTCGTTGCCTTGACCTCGTCCGTTCCGCCATCGTTGAGGTCAACGTGCACGGTTCGGCTGTCCTTGAGCTTGCCGGTGCCCTGGATAACGTCGACGCCGTTCTTCTTCATCAGGAACTGGACGCCCTTGAAGTTCTGGTTGACGATCTTTTCTGACCGTTTGATGGCCTGGGAGTAGTCGGCTTTGACGTTTGAGGCGGTTACCCCGAACTCCTTGGCATTGTTGACGAGCGTGAGCACCGCCGCGCTCTTCAGCAATGCCTTGGTCGGAATGCAGCCCCGGTGCAGACACGTGCCCCCGAGCAGGTCATTCTCCACGATGGCAACTTTCATCCCCAGTTGCGCGCCGCGGATGGCAGCTACGTATCCACCGGTCCCGCCTCCGAGCAGGACAACGTCATATGGTTCGGTCGGCATGAACTGGACTCCCCTCTCCTTCGGTTTTCAGGTACAATTCGAAGTCTCACACGCTAGTACGGTCCCGACCCTCGCTGGCGGCACAATGTCGCAAGCAGACCGGGCAGGGGACCGTGACAGATGAGACGTGTGGCCTGAACGGCTCTGATCACTCAGGACGAATGGGCGTCTGATGCCCGTTCGACTCCGGATTAGAGTATAACAGCGCGGAATTCGCGGGATGTTCAGTGATACCCGAACGATCGGCGTGAAGAAATCGGTGGGACGTCCGGCGCGCTCTGTGGATTAATGCGAAGTCGGCGCGGGGACGATACGGTTCCAGGGGTGACGAAAACCGGGGCATATGGAAAACCAGTATTCGCTGAGAGACTACAGCCAGCCCTATAACTGGTGGGGGTACCGCTCCTCGCCGGACAGGCCAATGTCGATCGTCGAACTGCTGCGGCACGGCACGCTCGACTCACAGGTCGCCGCCTTCCTCTGGATGGCGATGGAGCAGCGAGCCTCCATTATTGTGGCCGCAACTCCCCAGGAGGCCGGCAAGACCACGATGCTGACCGCGCTGCTTGATTTCCTCCGACCGGAAATCGAGATGATCTACTTGCGCGGCTGGTACGAGCGGTTCGAATTCCTGGATGAGCCGCGTGATCCCGCAAGAACATACCTGTTGAGCAACGAAATCAGCAGCCATTTGCCGATTTACATGTGGGGACGCGGCGTCCGCAAAGTATTCGAGGCGGCCGGAGCCGGGTTTGGCATTGCCGGCACGGTTCACGCCGAGCGCGCCGAAGACGTCCTCCGCATGCTCCGCCACTATCCGCTGGAGGTCCCGGATTCCCTGCTTACCGAGATCGACCTGGTGTTGTCGATGAGCTGTCGACGGGATCCGAAAAAGCCGTTACACCGGGTGATGCACCTTCAGCTGGTCGAGAATCAGGGTGGCGCGGCCGTTCCGAGGACACTCGCCTCGCGTGACGTGATCGGGACCGAACTCCAGACGTCCCCAGGCTTGCTGATCAACGCGCTTGTCAAACACTTCGGCCTCGACCGTGAACGAGCAGCGCACGAACTGGCGCATCGCGTGGCGTACCTGCAGCGCCTGATGCGAAGCGATACGATCTCGGTTCGAGACGTGCGCCAGGCGATCAACCGGTTCCGGGCCAGCGAGTCCGTTGCCCTCTAGCGCGTCACATGCCGCCAACTCGCGAGCGGGCGAAGCCACGCGGGAAACCCGGCTGGTAGAGTACCCCCTTTGACACGCGGTGCTTGACGAGTACCATAGACAGACGCTGGCATCTCGCCTTCGGAACAGTCCAGTCCAGCAGCGTGAGGGAGTTACACAACGATGACGAATCCTGGGACTCTCGGTGAACTCCGCGAGAGCGGTTACTCGGTACTCACCGTGCGCGAGGAGATGCGCAAGAACCTCATCCGGCGACTTTCCAGGGACGAAGAGATCTTCCCCGGCGTGCTGGGGTACGAAGACACGGTAATCCCGCAGGTTGAAAACGCGATTCTTTCGGGACAGGACATCATCTTTCTGGGAGAACGTGGCCAGGCCAAGACCCGCATGGCCCGCAGCCTGATCAACCTGCTCGACGAGGAAACCCCGATCGTGGCGGGAAGCGAGATCAATGACGACCCGTTTAATCCGATCAGCAAAGGCGCCCGTGACCTCGTTGCGGAGCAAGGAGACAAGACGCCAATCGAGTGGGTTGGCCGGGAACGGCGCTACGCTGAAAAGCTGGCCACGCCGGATACCACCATCGCCGACCTCATCGGCGAGGTTGATCCGATTCGCGTGGCCGAGGGCCGTTATCTCTCCGACGAGTTGACGATCCACTACGGGCTGATTCCTCGTACGAACCGGGGGATCTTCACAATGAACGAGCTTCCGGATCTCGCGGAGCGAATTCAGGTCGGCTTGCTCAATATTTTGGAGGAGCGGGACGTTCAGATCCG
>SKKR01000270.1 GCA_007123655.1 Thermomicrobiaceae bacterium | reverse complement strand
GGTCAAAGTACTGCGTGAGTCGGCTGAACAGATCGACGTCCTGTGCAACCGGTTCGATTCGTTCAATATCGTGTGCCATACGCTGACGCCTCCACGGTTATCGCGATCAGATGACACTATCCCGCTCGATCTTCGTCTGTGTCGGTCAGTTCCAGTCCGAGTATATCGCTAAAAAGGCCACGGAACATAATCGCATCTACTTGACATGCAACACGATGTCGCGCAGCACGATCGTCATTCATCATGCGCGTCATCCCCGCTGTCGCGCGTATAGACGTGTCGACCGAAATGGAGGTGCTGGCGCAGTCCACAACGTCTGGACGGAGAACGGTCGCGACCGCCAGCGGGTCATGCAGGTGTACTTTCCCGTATCCACGCGCTTCGAAACTCTGCCTGCAGACTTTTCGAACGAGAACGGCGTTCGCGGAGTCGTTCTCGATCAGGCCATCCCAGTCCGCCCGGGTGAGGTTCGTGGAGTGCGTCACATCCAGCCCGACCCACGTTGCGTCGAGCCGGCTCTCGGCGACCGTCCGAGCGGCTTCCGGGTCCACGGCAACGTTGAACTCCGCGTACTCGGTCGTGTTCCCGGGCACCGTGAACGCGCCGCCCATGATCACTGCTCTCGACACGAGATCCGGGAGATCCGGTTCGAGGGAGAGCGCGACCGCCAGGTTCGTCAATGGTCCAACGCAGACCAGCGTGAGATCGTCCCGGTGCTGTCTCGCGGACTGGACGATGAATTCCGGGGCGGTCATGGTCTCTGCCGTCTGAGCGCTGGCGGGAAACGATGCCCCACCGAGCCCGTCTCCTCCGTGAAAGTGCGTTGCATCGAAGTAATCACGGCTCAACGGCCCGGACATCCCGCGAAACACAGGGATATCCGATGCGCCGAGGAAATCCAGCACCCTGAGCGTGTTCTCCGTTGCCCGATCTCTGGGGACGTTGCCGGCAACAACTGTAACCCCCAGAAGACTCAGTTCGTTCGACGCTACGGACATCGCCAACGCTATCGCATCGTCGACGCCGGTGTCGACATCGAGGATGAGGTTCGTCGTAGCACCCGCGGTCATCCCGCCGCGCTCCTGGCCTGTTCCGCCGCCTGCCATGTCGCGACCGGCGGCGTCTCCGTCAGCGGTGATTCGCTGACGATATCGATGAACGACGGTTTACCTGATTCGAGCGCAGTCTGTACTGCGCGCTCCACGTCGGCCGGATCAGTCACCTGAACCGCGTCGAACCCGAATCCGCGAGCGATACCTGCGTAGTCGACCCGGTTGAAATCGACGGAAAAGTAGCGCTCCCCGTGGAACAGATGCTGGAGTTCCTTGATCCAGCCGAACTCCGCGTTGTTGAAATGGATGATGGGAATGGGGAGATCCAGACGACTGATCGTTTCCAGTTCACCGACCGAGAATCCGAAGCTGCCGTCTCCGGTCAGACCAATGACACGACCTCCAACTGACCCGTAGTGCGCACCGACCACCCCAGGAATAGCAAATCCCAGTCCGCCATGAGCGCGTGGTATCACCGTGTATCGTCCCGCATATTTCAGCGGATACTCAGCGCCGGTGAACGGGGTCGGTGTTCCCGGATCCGCCACCAGGATCGTCTCCGGATCGAGCAGTTTCCGCAGGACGGAGAACACTTTTTGTGGCTTGATCGACTGGCTCGGGTCGTTCGCCCGGGATTCAGCGCGGTCGAAGTAGTCCTGCTTCTGATTGGCCAGTTCGGCGAGCCACGCTTTGCGATCCTGTACCTGCGTGGTTCGCATGTCGACCGCATCGATCAGATCCCGAAGCACAAGCTTCGCGTCTCCGACCACTGACGCGTCCGCGTGGTAATTCTGTCCGATCTGGGCCGGATCCACATCGATCTGCACCACCTGTACGCGGTAAGGCGACGGAAGTGTCCAGTTTAGGGTCGTCACCGAGTTCGTCCGGGTACCGATCAGCACCATCAGATCCGCGTCATGCAACGCGTCGTTCGCGTATGGGCGCGCGCCGTTTCCACCCACGATCCCGATACTGACCGGGCTCTCTTCCGAGATGCTGCCTTTCCCGTTTATCGACGTCGCCACCGGAATGTTGAGCGACTCGGCGAGCATCGTAAGCTCATTCCACGCCCCGGACCAGCGGACGCCGCCCCCGGCGACGATCACCGGTTTGATGGCGCTGCTGATCAGGTCCGCCGCGCGTGTCACCGCATCCGGATCGGGGCGGAGTCGGAAACTCGGCGCCGTCGTCAGTTCCGGCACTCCGTGCATCTGCGACTCGGGTAATTCATGTTCGAGGACGTCTTCCGGAAGGATGACTGACGCGACGCCCGGGCGCCCGCTCGTCGCGACCCGAATTGCCCGGCGAATGACATCCGCCGCGGTCGCGGGATCCTTGATCCGGTGGCTCCACTTGGCGATCGCCGCGAACATCGCCTCCTGGTCGAATTCGGTCAGCACGTTCCGGCCGTCCTGACCGACCGGCGTGTCGGTAGTGAGCGAGAGCACTGGACTGGATGATCCGTTCGCTTCGGCCACCGCGGGCACGACGTAGGTGGCGCCACCTCCGCTTGGCCCCTCGCAGACACCCAGTCGCCCGCTCACTCGCGCATACGCGTCCGCCATGAAGCCCGCGGAGCGTTCGTCTCGCGTCATGATGTGGTGGATCTCCGAGTGCCGGAACAGTGCGTCGTAGAGTTCCATCGAAGTGTCTCCGGGCAAGCCGAAGATATGGCGTACGCCGGATTCGGACAGGATCCGTATGATCGCTTCGGCGGTATTCATCGATCCTCCTTGCCGCATTTACCCGAGACACTGATTGGCGTTTGGCTGACAACTCCAATATAGCAGGTACGCGGCCACGCCGAAAAATGGGCCGCACCGCTTTGCTATACTCACCCGCATGAAACGTCAACACGCACGCCGCCGAGCCACCTCCCGGCATCTGACGATTCTGCTTGTGATCGCGATCCTTGTCCCGCTCGCCGGGCGCTCAGAAACGGGACGCGCCGGGCTGGCTGACATGCCATACCGGCTTATCCCGGGGATGACCTCGTCCGTGGGGACGGACCAGCAGTCGCTCGCGGCAAGTGACTCGCTCATCGTCTGGGAAGATCACCGCACCGGTTCACCGGATGTTTACGTGTATGACCTTAACGATTCGCGTGAGTATCGGGCATCAACCGAGGACGGAATCAGGCGCAGACCGGACGTCCACGCTTCGCTGATCGTCTGGGTCAGCAGCGAAGAGCACGATCAGGCAACTATCCGCGGGATCGACCTCGCCGAAGGCCTGGAGTTCGCAATTACCGACGAGCCCGGAATCGTCGATCACCCCGCCGTCTCGAGCGACATCGTTGCCTGGCAGGAAAAGATCGACGGGCGCTGGGTCATTCAGGTTGCGGATCTGAACGGAGAGCCGATCGCAACGCTCGGCGAAGACGCGGCCAATGCAGGACGCCCATCGGTGAGCGGTGCTCGGGTCGTCTGGCAGGAACACGACGGTG
Organism: Thermomicrobiaceae bacterium; assembly: GCA_007123655.1. Classification (GTDB taxonomy): domain Bacteria; phylum Chloroflexota; class Chloroflexia; order Thermomicrobiales; family Thermomicrobiaceae; genus SLMJ01. The sequence goes on along the minus strand of SKKR01000270.1, from coordinate 687 downwards.
ACTCCTGGAATATTCGTGTGTACGATACCGAGACGTCTGAATCGCTTACCGTAACTGAGGGACCGGACAATGACCAGCAGCCGGCGATTGACGGCGACCAGATAACATTCGTTCGCTCCCCGGAACACGGCGGCGCTCCGTCGATCGTTGTCGTCTCCACTGGAGCGCGGGCAGAACAGACGATCGCAAACGGGCATTTTGTTCAGCGACCTTCTCTGCGCGACAACCTGCTTGTCTGGGAAGACTGGCGCTCCGGTCTTCCGGATGTTTATGCCTTCGATCTGAACGAACAGGCTTCCTTCGCGGTCGCCAGGTCTCAACAGGCGAACGAGCCCGTCGTATCTGAACAGGTAATTGCCTGGATCAGTGGCAACAGTCCGGCAAGCCAGCGCGTTCAGGCGCTTGAGATCCAGAACCGTCTGCCCACCGATCCCAGAGATCCCCCGGCATCACCGTCGCCAGACAGGTTGTACATCCCGGAAACGCAGCAGTTCGTCTCATCCGGGTTCAAGTCCTACTGGCAGGCGCACGGAGGACCGCGACTCCTGGGATACCCGTTGACGGACGAGTTCGCCGAAGTCGATCCGGAAACCGGAGATGAGATCGTCGTACAGTACTTCGAGCGGGTCAAGCTCGAGTTTCACCCCAACGCTCCACATGATAATCGCATCCGGATGGCCCGCCTCG
>SKKR01000322.1 GCA_007123655.1 Thermomicrobiaceae bacterium | reverse complement strand
CGGCGATCTGGCCGCCGATGATGCCCAGTGTTGTCACCGGATCGTCGGCGTAGGTCTCATCGTGGAGCTCCGGGGCGCTGAACGTTACGCTTCCGCCCGGCGTCTCGAAGATACCGGCTTCACGGTATGAATCCGCTTCATGAACAGGGCCGCGGAGCAGGTCTTCGTGACCGTAGCGTACTTCGACGACATGCAGGTTCATCATATTCCCTTCGAACAGATGGCGATCTCGTTGACTGATCTATTTTAGACGAGACGGTGAGCACCATGCGGACAAAGATGACGGTCATCCGGTCCGGAGCGGGAATGCCCTGACGGAAACGCTGGTTACAGTCATCCGGAACGCCGGTACCGGTGGTAGCATAGTGCGGGCCGGTTCCCGGGAGCCGGGGAGGCAGCGATTTCGACTACAGGAGGCAGTGTGCAGCTTTTCAACACTCTGTCCGGCGAGAAGGAGCCGTTTGCTCCCGCCGACGGCCACACCGTGCGCATGTACGTCTGCGGAATAACGCCGTATGACACGACGCACATGGGCCACGCCATGACATACCTGACGTTCGACGTTATCAACCGGCTTGCCCAGCACCTTGGATGGCGGATGAAGTACGTCCAGAACGTGACTGACATCGACGACGACATTCTTCGCAAGGCGAATGAGACTGGCGAGCGATGGGACCGTCTGGGCGACCGGTACATCCGCCAGTTCCACGAAGATCTCAACGCGCTCAATGTCTTGCCGATGGATGTCTTTCCCCGGGCGTCCGAAGAGGCCGAGACCATCATCAAGATGTGCCAGAAACTCATTGAGAACGGCAACGCGTACGAAGTCGGTGGCACTGTCTACTATAGAGTCAAGAGCAACGCGAACTATGGCGTGCTGTCTGGCTACGAACAGGACATGATGTACGAACTGCTTGCCGAACGAGGCGGGGATCCGACCGATGATCAGAAGGAAGACCCGCTCGACTTCATTCTGTGGCAGGCAGCACAGCCAGGCGAACCAACCTGGGAGAGCCCATGGGGTCCCGGCCGTCCCGGCTGGCACATCGAGTGCAGCGCCATGGCCTTCCGCTACCTCGGCCCACAGCTCGATATCCACGGTGGCGGGCATGACCTGGTCTATCCACACCATGAGAGCGAGATCGCCCAGTCAGAGTGTTTCACCGGTACGAAGCCATTTTCCCGGTTCTGGGTGCACGTCGCGATGGTTCGATACGAGAACGAGAAGATGAGCAAGTCGCTCGGAAATCTGGTGCTGGTCCGCGACGCGCTCCGTTCGAACACCGCAGATGCGCTCCGGCTCTATCTCCACAGCAACCACTACCGGGAGGAATTCGAGTACCTCAACGACGGTCCGTCCCGGTATGAGCAACTTGCGAGCGATCTGAAGAAGGCATCCCGTATCGATTCCGATGACGAAGGGGAACTCGATCTGACCGATCTCTCGACGCAGTTCTTCGAGGCGCTGAAGGATGATCTCAATACCCCGGCCGCGGTGATGTTGCTCGGCAGGATGGCCAGTGAAGTCATCGAGTCAGCCGTTGCCGGCGACCCGGTGGGCAAAGCGCAGGATCAGCTTCGCGAAGCCGCGTCAATGTTCGGGTTGCAGGGGACTCGATAAGTCCAGTAATCCCTTCGATGAACGCACGAACCGAGTCCGCCGGGAGGCCTCTGCTGCGGGCGAGCGCTCGCATACGTGGTGCTACAATGCTCCGGACTTTGCAGTTCTGTGGTATCGATCCGGAAACGGAAGGGTCTTCACGAGCATGAGCAACGACAGACTTCGAGATATGGACAAACACATCCTGGGAGAGATCTGGACGTCGCAGGCCGCGTACGACAACCTGCAGTACATGTGCGATGACATTGGCCACCGATTTGCCGGGAGCCCGCTCGAACATCAGGCGGCCGAGTTTCTGGCAGACCGGATGCGAGCGTACGGCCTGGAGAACGTCCGGCTTGAAGAGTTCCCGATGGCAAGCTGGGAACGCGGCGAGTGCAGCCTGCAGTTGACGGCGCCGGTGCAGCAGGAGATCTCCGCCATTGCGCTCCCCTATTGTCCGTCGGCCGACTTCGAAGCGGAGGTCGTGGATGTTGGAGAAGGAGAGATTCCTGATTTCGAGCGGTTGTCCGACCGAATATCCGGGAAGATTGTCTTCACCGATGCCGAAACCAACAAGCCGGGCGAACGCAAGAGCCACCGGATCGACAAGTTCAACTGGGCGGTCGAGCGCGGGGCGAGAGCGATCGTCTACATGAACCAGAACCCTGGCCTCCTCCGTATCACCGGCAGTATCCCGGGTACGGTGGCGCGCTCGTCAAAGGGCGAAGACCGCGAGGCGCCGATCCCCGGACTGGGTATCAGCTTCGAGGCCGGAAAGGCGCTGCGTCGTTTGGCGAAGAAGGGAACGCCGAAGCTCCGGATCAATACGACGAACCGGACATACGATTCGAAGTCATACAACGTGATCGGCGAGATCGTGGGCACGGAGAAGCCGGACGAGGTCATCCTGCTGGGTGGCCATTATGACGGTCACGACGTCGCACAGGGGGCCGGCGATGATGGAGCCGGTACGATCGTCGGCGTCGAAGCTGGCCGCGCGCTGGCAGGCCTGAAAGGCAAGCTGAAGCGAACCGTGCGGGTCATCTGCTTCGGGGCTGAAGAGGTCGGTCTGCTCGGCGCCTGGCACCACGCGGCCGAGCACAAGGACTCGAATTTCCGGTACGTTATGAATCTGGACGGGGCCGGACGGGGCAGCGGCGGTTCCGAGCAGATGACGGTCTCGCTGATGCCGGAACTGGCCGACTATTTCGAGAAACTCGGCCGGGAGCTTCCGTACACCTTCATTGTGAAGGACGAACTCAACTCGCATTCCGATCACTTCCCCTTCGCGGTCCGGGGAATACCCAACGGGACGCTCAACAGCAGCGACTCGACCGCCGGGATGATCGGGCGCGGCTGGGGTCACACAGAGGCGGACACGTTCGACAAGATCGATCCGCGCGGGTTGCAGATGTCGGCAATACTCTGCGCCCGGCTGGCCGTTCGGCTCTCAGAAGACGAAGCGTATCCTGGTCAGAACTACTCGGTCGCACAGGTTGAAGAGCAGCTGAGTACGGCGGGCATTCTGGATCGTCAGAAACAGGCAGGCAATTTCCCGCCCGCTTAGCGCGTCCCGGGCTGCTTTGAACAGGTAGCGTGACGCTCCCCTCTCCGGATCTCCGGGGGAGGGGAGCGCCGTGTCTGATACGAGACTTGACCGGCAAACCCGGGTGCTTACCCTGCGGTCGCTTCACCGGTCATGATCCGCTCGCGGGCGTCCGGATCCAGCGCCGCCGCAATCCACCAGATGAATCCGAACGGATCCCTGACACCGCCCCGGCGGTCCCCGTCCGAACAATCCTCGATCGGCATGATTACGTCCGCGCCGTTTTCGAGTGCCCGCTGGTACACAGGGTCCGCCTCCGGCAGGTACAGATACAGGTTCACCGGAGACCCACCGACGTCAGACGGAGACTTCATGAACTCGAACTCAACCGCTTTGTCCGCGATCATGACTGGCGAATCGCCGATCCTGATCTCCGCGTGGGCGACCCGTCCGTCCGGCCGGTTCACCCGGAACGTTTCTACCGCGCCGAACACGTGCTTGTAGAAGTCGATCGCAGCGACCGCGTCGTCGACGATCAGATACGGCGTCACGGTAGAGAATCCGGCTGGGGTCGATGCTGCGTCGCTCATGTTCTGAACCTCCTCGAAAGACGTTGTGTTTAACTCGACAGGCTCAGCATAGCCCCGCCTCGCGGAGATGTATTGAAGAAAATTCCGGGTGTCAGTCCAGTGGAACGTGGTTCGGATGCCCCGACCAGCGTGGGGCGTAGTCGCTCGGGCGCATTCCTGAGAACTCACGAAACTCCCGGACCAGGTGGGCCTGATCGCTGTAGCCGAGCTCACACGCCAGCATCGCCCAGTCGATGTTGCTGGCGCTTGAGACCGCGGCAATCGTTCGCTGGAAGCGCTGGATTCTGGCGTAGAGCTTCGGGGTCAGCCCGATGTGATCGGAAAACAGCGAGATGAACCGGGTATGGCTCAATCCGGAATCCGTTACCAGATCCCTGACGCTGCGCGCCGGGAACGGGCGATGGAACTCATCGATCGCACGTGACACCGCGGGATGAAGCTGTCTTGCG
>SKKR01000452.1 GCA_007123655.1 Thermomicrobiaceae bacterium | reverse complement strand
CAACCCGCCCGCCGAGCGAGTAGCCGAAGATATGCGCTCGTTGTAGGGCAGTCGCGTCGAGGACCGCGACGACGTCGTCGACGAATCGCCCCATGGCAAAGGAAGCTTCCGCTGTCGGTTTGCCGCTCTCTCCGTGGCCGCGAGCGTCGATAAGGATGAGCCTGAAGTCGTTCGCCAGGGCATCAACGTATCCCAGGTCGTGCCAGACGCGGGAAGACGAGAGACTGGGGTGGAGCAGCATAAGTGGCGGGCCAGCTCCAACAGCTTCGTATGCCACAACGACTCCATCAGGGGAATCTGTGGTCTGCATTGATACATCCATCCGATCTGCACGGCGGAAACACGCGGGGCCTGCTTGAAGACCCCGCGCCTGCCCGCGTGTTCTAGCCCCGCACTTCGAAGAACAGGTTGAACGGATTCGTCGGGAAGTCGTGACGCGTGACCGACGTGAATCCTGCCTGCTCGGCCATCTCACGAAAGCGACGTTCGCCGAGGCAGGTGCCAGTTCCGACACCGTCCGCCGCCAGTGCTGTCGTCATGCAGTAATTGACACTGGCCGCATACCCGAACGCGCCCATTCCCAGCGGGTGATCGATGTTCTCCTGCAGGTCACTGGAAAGGTTGAACTCCAGCACGAACAGCGCACCTCCGGGATTCAGCGAGCGGCGGATCGCCCGCAGTGTGGATCCAGGGCGGGGAAGGTCATGCACGACGTCGAAACAGGTAACCAGATCGTAGGATCCGGGCAGACCTTCGGCGGCATCGTGAACATCGAACCGGACCCGGTCACCCACCCCGGCGTCGATCGCGTTCTGGCGGGCGGACTCGATCGCTGCCGGGAAGATGTCGATCCCCCGAACCTGTGCGGCCGGGTACGCCGTGGCGAGCTGGATAGCGGCTTGCCCGTTGCCACACCCCACGTCGATAACGGAGCCGCCGTGCAGGAGCCGGTCGTGTATCCCGTCCAGTGCCGGTATCCAATGATTCGTCAGGTTATTGACGAAGGCTGGACGGCTGAACCGTTCGAAACCGCAGCGCCATTCCCCTCCGAACTGCGACTGGGGAACGCCACCGCCGTTGCGAAAAGCATCGGTCAGGATATCGGCGTTGGCCCAGAAGTCTGGCTGTGTCCGGATCAACGCGCCGACGTAAAACGGGCTGTCCTTCTCGGAGAGCACCATGGCGTGTTCGATCGGCAAGGTAAAGGTCTTCGCATCGTCGTCATACTCGACATAGCCGTGGCAGGCCATCGCCGAGAGCCACTCCAGGGCGTAGCGCTCGTTGATGTTCGCCTCCGCCGCAAGCTGCTCGGCGGTCAGTGGACCACGCTGCGCCAGCGTTTCGAACAGGCGGAGCCGGTCACCGACCAGATGAAGTGTCCCGATGAGATTCGATGTGATCTCCCCGACAATGCGCAGCGCGAATCCCTGCGCCTTCTGCATATCGATGGCGGAAGTTTCCGTTGCCATGCGTGGAGTCCCTTCGCTACAGCACCCACGGGGTTGCGTTTCCGGTGGCGCCTCAACTGTTCGCTCATGTGGCCGCTCTCCGGCCACGCCATGAGCATGGGACTCGCGCAGGGATTGCACATCTGAGCAAGCTCAGATTTTCAGGGGAGGAGACGCTGCGGATGCGTCATATGACGCTGCCGCTCGCGGGAGACGGATCTATGACGACGGGGCGAGGTAGCCCAGGGTTCGGGCGATTGCGACGGCTTCGGTGCGGTTTCCCGCGCCCAGCTTCCTGAGGATGTTGGAGACATGGATTCGGACCGTACCCGGGGTCACGAAGACCTCCCGGGCGATCTCAGCGTTCGTGCGTCCGGTCTCGATCAATCTCAAGATCTCCTTCTCTCTGGGCGTCAGTCGATCAACCGGATGTGACAGGCCCGGTTCAGGGCGGGTCCTTTCCCGGCCGTTGTCGGGAATGGAAAACGCCCGCGCCAGACCGAATGTGTCATTCAGGCTCGAGGCCTGTCCCTCGTTCCAGTACCGGTCGAACGCGTCGTCACCCAGTGCGTCGCGTGTCCGGGCACTCGTTGATTCGTAGGTTGTGCGTTCAGGGTAGGCGCGAAACGCGCCGATTGTGGACCGGATAGCGTGTTCAGCTCCCAGCAGCCGCGCGGAGAGAACCGACTGGCCGGTGCGATCCGCCAGGACGGCAACGTTGGCGAGGTAGTTCGCCATCTCCTCTGTCTCGAACGGCGTTCCCAACTCAAGACGCAAGTCGACACTGCGCTGCAGGTGTTCGTTCGCTTCGATTGGATGTCCCTGCAAGGCAGAAAACAGACCGAGATAGAGCCGGGAGTTCGCTTCGCCCCAGCGGTCGCCTGTCAACTGCTGTTGCGCGAACGCATCCTGCAGCGTTTCGGTTGCGGCTGGCAAGGCACCCGTTCCCCAGTGAATGATCCCCAGATGATAGGTGGAAAGCGCCAGATTCACCCGGTCACCGGCGCGGCCGGAATGCTCGATCGCGCGTGTAATCAGGTCAAGCGCACGATCATACTCCCCGTCGTCTTCGGCGATGATTCCCAGCAGCAGGTAGCAGATTCCCCGTCCCCACTCATCGTCGATCTCGCGGAACGCGGAGAGCGCCGCATCGACATACGACGCCGCAGCGGCATCGTCCCCCTGAAAGTGGCTCAGGATTCCGAGTCCGTAGGATGCCCGGGCGTAGGCAAACCCTGATTCCGGCGCTCCGGGGCACTCACGCGCCCGGCGAAGCCATGCGCGGCCTTCGGTGTAGTGCCCGCGTATGTACCAGAACCAGAACAGGCCGCCAGCGAGTCCGGTCAGCCGTTCTCCATCCTGACGTTCGTCGAGCCAGGACATGGCGGCCCGGAAATTGGCAAGTTCGGCGTCGAACCGATGGAGCCAGACGTTCTGGTCAACCCGCGCGGCCATCGCCGGCCAGCCGGCCTGGACCAGTCCCTCGACCCAGGCTGTCATGCATTCCCGTGCCTGATCGGAAGCACCGGTTAGCGCCAGTTGCTCGAGCCCGAACTCCCGGATAACTTCAAGCATGCGGTAGCGGACCTGCCCGTGCCCATGGGGAAGCTGACGGAGCAGGCTGCTGTCCATCATGTAGCTGATCTGGTCGAACACCGCGATTTCGTCGGCGCCATCAGCGATCGCGAACGCAGCGTCGAGCGTGAACCCGCCGGGAAAGACGCTCAATCGTTCGAAGAGCCGCTGTTGTTCCGGGGAGAGCAATTCATAGCTCCAGGCAATCGCGTTGCGCATCGTCCGGAGCCGGTCCGGCTGATCCCGATTCCCCTGATTCAGCAGGGCTAGCCGGTGGTCTAGACGGTCGGCAATGCCGCTCAGTGGAAGGTGCCTTAGTCTGGCAGCTGACAGTTCGATCGCGAGCGGGAGGCCGTCAAGTTTCCGGCAGATCTCGAGGACGGTTTCCAGGTTGTCGTCTCGCAGGGCGAAACCGGGAATGGCGGCGCGAGCGCGGTCCTCGAACAGACAGGCGGCGTCGGGAACGTCCCCCGTCTCGTCCTCGCTGGACACCGCAAGCGGCGGGACCTCGTACGTATGCTCGGCGCTAACGTGCAAGACCGTGCGGCTCGTGACCAGCAACGTCAGTAGCGGGCAGGACTCGAGCAATTCCACGAGGTCCGGGGCCGCGGCAGCAATCTGCTCGAAATTGTCCAGGACGAGCAGGAGCTCCCGGGAGTCTAACCGGGTCGCGAGCCGTTCCTTGAAAGCTCGTCCGCCCGCTTCACGGACCCCCAGTCGCGACGCGATCGCCGGAAAGAGCCCGGCTGGGTCCCGGACCGGGGCCAGCGGGACAAACCATGCTCCATCCGAGAACTCGCCGCGAGCCCTGGCCGCGGACTCGATCGCCACTCTCGTCTTGCCGGTGCCGCCAGGACCGGTCAGCACGAGCAGGCGTACATCGGGAGAGGTAATCAGCTCCACGACGTCGTGGATCTCGCTGGCTCTCCCCACCGTTGAGGTGAGCAGCGCCGGAATGGACGGCTCGACACCAAACAGTGCGGCTGTTTGCTTGATCTGCTCGGACATGCTTGCGCTTCACCGATCCACGAAACCAGCGGCCGGGCGTGCCCGCTGCAGAAAAGCAATAGTTGCCGCGAGCGAACATATTCTACTGCATGGAACGGGCTAGATTCCCGGTTTGCGGGTATAGAGGCACGAGATGAATCCGTTGCCGGTGGCTGGAGTGGGCTGGT
>SKKR01000054.1 GCA_007123655.1 Thermomicrobiaceae bacterium | reverse complement strand
TAGCCGGCCCTACACATCCGGTTCGTTCCCGTCTGAACGCGTCTAGTAAATCGACAGGTACCGGTCCAGCTCCCACTGACTAACGTTCTGCCGGAAGGCATCCCAGTCCTGCTGCTGGGCCTCTGTCAGGCGTTCAAACACGTGTTCTCCAAGCGCATCCCGAACGATCTCATCGCGGGACAGCTCCTGAATTGCTTCTCCTAGCGTCGCCGGCAACATCTGCACGTTCCGTCGCCGCAGATCCTCGTCGGTGAAGTGGTAGAGATTCTCTTCGACCGGTTCCGGCAAGGGCGTCTTGTTTTCGATTCCGTCCAGCCCGGCGGCGAGCGACACGGCGTAGACGAGATACGGATTTGACGCCGGGTCCGGGCAGCGGAGTTCGACTCGTGTTGCGGCGACCTTTCCGTGGCGAATCGAGGGCACCCGAATCAGCGCGGACCGGTTCTGGCGCGCCCAGCTAACGTAGACCGGAGCCTCAAACCCGGGAACCAGTCGCCGGTAGGAATTGACCAGCGGAGCGATCACCGCGGTCATCCCGCGAGCGTGATCCAGTTGCCCGGCAATGAAGTGCTTGGCGAGGTCTGACAGTCCGTAAGAATCATCGATATCCGCGAAGGCGTTGTCGCCCGATTCCAGGAACGCCAGGCTCTGGTGCGTGTGCATGCCGGACCCGGCAATCCCCTCGATCGGCTTCGGCATGAACGTCGCGTGCAGACCGTGCTGTTCGGCGATCGCCTTGAGGGTGTACTTGAACGTCAGGACCTGATCGCCGGTCATCAGCGCGTTGTCGTACTCGAAGTCGATCTCGTGCTGGCCGATCGCGGCTTCGTGATGCCCCGCTTCAACCTTGATGCCCATCTGCATGAGCGCCTTGATCATGTCCTTGCGGACTTCCGTACCCCGGTCAGTGGACAGATCAAAATAGCCGCCGCTGTCATGTGGTTTCGGCGCAGCGATATGGCCGTTGGCATCCCGTTCCAGCAGGAAGAACTCCGGTTCAGGGCCGGTGTTGAAGGCATATCCGAGCTTCGCCGCACGCTCCAGCTGACGCAACAACACAGCTCGCGGATCACCGGAAAAGATATCCCCGTTCGGGTTATGCACCCAGCAGATAACGCGGGCGGTAACGTTGCGCTCGCGCTCCCAGGGGATGACCGCGAACGTGGAGAGATCCGGCATCAGGAACATGTCACTCTCGGCGATACGCGCGAAGCCGGCAATGGAGGAACCGTCGAACCACTGCCCGTTCCTGATGACCTCCGGGAACGCCTCCACGGGGATCGCGACGCTCTTGACGATACCCATTACATCGGTGAACTGCAGGTTGACGAACTCGACGCCTTGCTCCTCACACATCCGGAGGACCTCATCGCCGGTCGGAGCCGTTGTTGTCACCCCGAGCGTCGCTGTATCGATCACAAAATCTGTCCTTTCTGCCACCACTCGACCGAACCGTCTCTCGCCGCCGGGCGTCGTTGCCCGGACACACCGGGATACGTCGTCGCATCCCGATATCGAAGCCTACCGGGCGAGCCGTCCTGATACCTCGGTGTCGTGCATGAATTCACGAGTGGTGACTTGTGCAGCTTGCACAAACGCCGGGCGTCAGTCGGCGGTTGACGACCGCTGTTCCTGATAGCCGGTTTTCGGATCGTCGATGACTTTGTGCTTCAAGCGGTACAGCAACCCGGCCACAATTCCAACCCCGCACATGAGCGCGCTGACGATGATCGCGCCCGGAACGGACCAGTACTCAGCCAGTGAGCCGATCAGCAGGTTGCCGATCGGGGCAGTGCCCTGGAACAGGAAGATGTATACCCCCATCACCCTGCCGCGCATGTCCGGCGGCGCCAGAAGCTGTAGCCGAGAGTTGGCCGTCGCGGTGAAGATGATGCTGGCGGCCCCCAGCCCGATCAGCAGCACGACCGTCAACGGCAGGAAGGTTGACACACCGATCAGCAAGAGGAAGAGCGAAAAGGTGGTCCCACCGAACATCAGCATTTTCTCGGTCGGCTTGCTGATATAGGCAACCATCAACGCAGCGGCGACTGACCCAACGGCCATCGCCGAAGTCAGGCCGCCGAAGCCGAGCGCCTCTGTCTCCAGGATATACCGGGCGATCAGCGGGAGAATAAGGCTGAAGTTGTAGCCAAAGAGGCCGACGAACCCCATTACGATGATGATGATCAGTACCGGCGGAGTGGAGAGCGAAAAGCGAATGCCGTCCTTGAACTGATCAAGAAGCGCGCCGGGACCGGACCGTTCCACTACGTGAAGTTCGGACGCCCTGATTGCCGCCAGCGCGGCGATAACCGTCACAAAACTGAAGGCATTGAACAGGAATGGGACTGCCAGTCCGAACGCCGCGATCATCCCGCCGCCGATCGCGGGGCCAAACATGCGGGCGGAGTTGAAAAGGCTCGAGTTCAACGCCACCGCGTTGGCGATCTGCTCCCGGCCAACCATCTCGGCCACAAACGCCTGTCGGGTCGGATTCTCAATCGCTACCGCGATTCCGTGTACGGCCGAGAGCGCGAAAACGTGCCAGACCTGAATCCAGTCGCCCAGAACGAGCAGTCCGAGCGCCAGCGCCTGCACGGCCATCAGTGACTGCATGGAGATCAGGATCGGGCGTTTCGGGAGTCGATCCGCGATCACCCCACCGAACAGCGAAAGCAGCATGATCGGGGTGAACTGCAGCGCGGTGACCGCCCCGAGCAGGAATGATGAGTCGGTCAGCTCCAGCACCAGCCAGGCAAGTGCGATGCGCTGGACCCAGGTTCCGGTAACGGAGAAGAGCTGGCCGAACCAGAAGAGACGGTAATTCCGGTTGCGGAACGATGAAAACGTGCGGAAGATCCCGCGTGGACCGGCCGATGGCAGTGGTCGATCCCGGTCTTTCTCCGACCCCGGATCTCTGGGGGTCTCGTGCTCCGGCTCACGGGATGTCATAGGCAGCGTACCGTCCTCTGTTCCGGTGCGTTGCCGTCAGTATACGGCACCGTTCCGGATCACGGGACGACACTTCGCCATGCGCGCGTCAGCCAATGAGCGCGATCATCACCACTCCGCTCGTAATCACCGCCGCGGCGATCGCACGGTGAAACGTAAGGTGTTCTTTGAGAAAAACCGCGCCCAGGATGGCGCCGAACAGGACACTGACTTCACGCAGCGGGACGATATAGCTCACCGGCGCGATCGTCATCGCAGCCAGGACAACCAGATACGTCCCCTGAACGAACAATCCACCGATCAGCACGAGAAACGGGTTCTTCTTCATCTCGGCCCGTGCAAGGGCAAGATGCCGGGTCGCAACGTACGGGGTAAGGCCCAGCGTCATGCTCACGAAGATCAGATAGCCGTAGACGACCGGGTGTGCGTGCTCCATCGCTGCTTTGTCCACCAGCGAATACGCCGCTATCGCCAGACCGGTAATGAGCGCGTAGATGGGGCCGCGATGCTCCAGGAACCTGGATCCGGCGGTGATGCCCGCTTGCGCCGGTGCAAACACAGCACGGATCTGCCTGACATGCAGCCCGACGATTCCCAGCAACACGAGCCCGATCCCGAATAGCCCGCCGGGTGACGTCTCTTCCCCCAGCAGGGGAATGGCGATCAGCGGCACGAGTGCAACGCCCGTCCCCCGGGAGATGGGGTAGGCGATCGAGAGTGCGCCATACCGATACGCCTGGGAGAGAAACGCAACGTAGAGGATGTGCAGGACCCCAGTTGCAACCACGAACGGCAGGGCAACCGCGGGAAGACCGTGCTCCAGAAATCCCCAGACGAAGACAGGGGTAAAGAGTATCAGCGACGCCAGATTCACCAGCCAGAGGAACGCCAGCGGGTGCGAGCTCCGCTTCGCCAGCAGGTTCCAGGTCGCGTGCATCAGTGCCGAACCAAGCACCAGGAGAGTCGCCAGAGCCGTCATGCGAGGGATGGTAGCACGTCGCGAGGTCGTTGCCGCCTCGCCTCGCTCGCAATACGCCGGGCAATAAAAAGGGTTGCCCGGTCTCGTTCGGCGCTTTCGTCCACTCTGATAGCATAGAAATTGACGCACGATAGTCGAGCGAGGTAGCGACGTGTCCGGAACCGAACAGCTATACCAAGACATCCAGGACGTGCACGAGCGCTTCTTCGCGGCGCTGGCAAGTTTTGACGACGATCTGCTCGAGATGCAGCCGATGTGCGGCGTCTGGTCTCCACGCGACGTGGCCGGTCATCTGGCCG
>SKKR01000314.1 GCA_007123655.1 Thermomicrobiaceae bacterium | reverse complement strand
TCGGGTGAATTGCGGCAACCATCCGAACGCCAGACTGCCCACGAACCCGAGCCGGAGCGTTCCCAGGCGCCCGGCTTCCGCCGCGCGGGCGATCTCCCTGGCGCGCTCCGCGTCACTGAGAAGTCGCTTCGCCTCCGGAAGCAATGCGGAGCCGGCCTCGGAAAGCCGGACGCTCCGCCTGGTGCGGTAAAAGAGTGTGACGCCTAGTTGAGCTTCAAGCGACCTGATCTGCTGGCTCAGTGGTGGCTGGGCGATCCCGGCTCGCGCTGCCGCGCGCCCGAAGTGAAGCTCTTCGGCGACCAGAACGAAATACCGTAGAAGTCGGGGCTCCATCGCCGATCCTTTCGAAAGTTCTCGACACTAATATCCTCTTCATCTTACAACCAGAAGTTATTGATATTGGACGTCTCACAGAGTGCTGGATAACGTTACGTGTAGTTCCGGACTACGACGAGAGGGATCCCGATGGCCAGAAAAATTGAGGCGCCGATATACGAGACCTCGAGTGCAGACCTCACCCGAAGTGACTATCGGATCGAATCCGAACATGGCGTCAGTGTCTTCGTGCGGTGTGTCGAGCCGAAAAAGAAAGTCTCGGCCGTCCCGGTGCTCTTGCTGCACGGCGCACGAGCCGGGTGTGTCGCATCGTTCGATCTCGATCTGCCTGGTGGGTCGCTGACAGCGGACCTCGCCCTGACCGGTCATCCCGTCTATCTGATGGACGCCCGCGGGTACGGGTACTCCACCCGACTGGACGAGATGTCGCGAGATCCTGACCAGCTTCCTCCTCTGGTGCGCAGCGATGAGGTTGTCACCGACATCGAACGCGTGGTCGAGTTCATCCTGCGTGATACCGGCCGGAACCGGCTTGCGGTGATGGGCTGGGCAACCGGCAGCCAGTGGCTGGCGCATTTCTCCTCGGTTCGGCCGGACCTCGTCAGTCACCTGATCCTGTACAACTCTCTCTGGCCGGTCCGGGGACCGTGGCCCATGGGTGATGCGCTGGAGGACAGCCGCCACCCTGGGCACCTTCGGCCGGGCGCACCTGGCGGGTACGGCCGGGCCACGGCCGAGTCGCTACTCGGACGATGGGAAGAGTCAATCCCGGTCTCCGATCCGGACACCTGGCGAGACCCGGACATTGCAGCTGAATACGCCCGAACCGCAACAACCGCCGATCCAATGGCAGCGGAGAGCGATCCTCCATCGCTGCGGACACCGCTGGGCGCTATGGCGGACAGTTTTCTTCTGAGCCGCGGTCATCGGTTGTTCGACCCGGCGAAAATCACGGCGAACGTGCTAATCGTCCGCTCGGAACTCGATTTCTGGTCGAGACAAATTGACGTTGACGCAGCGACCCGAGATCTGACGCACGCACATTCCGTTCACGCGGGAATCCTGCCGGGCGCCACCCACTTCGCCCACCTGGATCGGCCGGAGCACGGACGCAGCCGGTTAATCGAACTCCTCACTTCGTTTCTTTCTTCTTAGACATTCGCGGGAGTCGTCACGCGGTCCTCGCCAGTCGTGCGAAGTCGAGCACGCGGTCACTGGGGAGTGGAGCCGCCCGCGCCCTCTTGCTCGCTCATTCCGATCGTCACTGGCGGCAGTTAATCAATCGTTAATCAGCGTTAAGCAAACGATCATCCCCCGATAAACCGGCTCTCCTAGACTGAGATCAGTGCCAGGACGCCACAGGAGTGAAGCCGGATACGAGCGCGGACGAGGTCATGCCCGTCCGCCTTGAGGGGAGAGCGTACAGGTGAGTGAGATCCTCACGAAACGCATTGCCGGAGGACTCGGAGACAGCCTCACGCGCCGTCAGATGGTCAAACGAGCCGCGGCCCTGGGACTGACGATTCCCGTGGTGAGCTCTCTGCTGGCAGCGTGTGACGACGACGACGAAACCGCTGAGAGTCCGGATCCGGACGACGACACTGAAGACGCAACCGAAACGGACGACAATGAAACTGGTGAGCCGGGAGACGACGAGGTCGAGGAGGAACTGGCCGAAGCCTTTCTTGAAGATGACGGCTGGGAATACGAAGGCAACGACCGCATCGAAGGATCCTTCGACGGCGAGGCTGAGACCCTGAACGGCGCCGGGGCGACGTTCCCCGCGGTTCTGTACAGTCGCTGGTTCCACGAGTACGAGCAGGTCACGGGCGTCCGCGTGAACTATCAATCGATCGGGTCCGGCGGAGGCATCCGGAGCATCCAGGATCAGACGGTTGATTTCGGGGCTACCGATGGCCCGATGAATGACGAACAGCTTGAGGAAGCCGCCGGTGGGCACATCTTTCACATTCCTGTGGCCATGGGCGCCGTCGTCCCCACCTACAACATCCCCGAGCTCGACATCGACGAGCCGCTTCGGTTCACGGCTGAGACGCTTTCCGGTATCTATCTCGGCCACATCACCGAGTGGAACGATCCGGCGCTCGTCGAGGACAACCCCCGGCTTGCCGACATCGACCAGTCAATCCTCGTTGTCCACCGATCCGACGGGTCCGGCACGACGTTCATCTGGGTTGACTACCTTTCGGCGGTCAGCGAGGAGTGGGCTGAGAACGTCGGCGTTGGCACATCGGTGAACTGGCCGACCGGTATCGGTGGCAATGGCAACGAAGGCGTTGCCGGCGAGGTCGTTCAGAACGATTACTCGATCGGCTATGTGGAGCTCATCTACGCGTTACAGAACGACCTGGGCGTCGGCATGGTCCAGAACCGTGAAGGTAATTTTATTCTCCCCAATACGAGGTCGGTCACGGCGGCAGCCGCCGGATTCGCCGACGATATCGATCCCCAGCTGAGGGACCGGATCGTCGACGCTCCGGGTGTCGACTCCTATCCGGTGTCCGGGTTCACCTGGCTGCTGGTCTACGAGGAACAGGACGACGAAGCAACGGCGATCGCACTGACCCGGATGCTCTGGTGGTGCGTCACCGACGCGCAGCAATGGAACAACGGTCTGGGCTATGCCCGCGTGCCGGAAGAGATCGTCGAACTCGCCAAAGACCTCATACAGGACGTCAAGTACGATGGCGAACCGATCTTTCCGGGCGAATAACCATCTCTTCAACCAGGGAGGGGCATCCCCCTCCCTGACGCTGATTCGCAACTACCAGGCAGGAGGCGCGACGATAGATGCAGCATACAGAACAGGCGCGCGGTCGGGAGCGAATCCTGCTGGACGTGGATGCTTCCGGTCGAGGGGACCGTATCTTCGAAGGAGCGACCCGGGCAGCGGCGATCGGAATTCTCGCGTTGCTCGGGATCATTATCCTGCTACTACTCCTCGAATCACGGAATATCTTCGGACACCAGGGAATCGGTCAGTTTCTGTTCACGACGCAGTGGGATCCCGTGTTCCGCGAGTTCGGAACCTTCGCGTTCGTCTACGGCACCCTTGTGAGTTCGGCAATCGGACTGATCCTCGCCACCCCGATTGCCGTCGGAGCGGCGGTGTACATCGTCGAGTACGCGCCAAACTGGCTCCGAGGGCCGGTCTCATTCACCGTCGAGCTCCTGGCCGCCATTCCCAGCATCATCTACGGTCTCTGGGGATTCTTCATACTCGCGCCAATCATGCGATTTCACGTCGAGCCATTTCTGCAGACCTACATCGGACCGGTCCCGATCGTCGGTGGGTTGTTCGATGGCACACCGATCGGGAAGGACCTGCTCACTGCCGGGGTGATTCTGGCTATCATGATCCTGCCAACCATCATGGCAATCTCGCGCGAAGTAGTGATGCAAGTGCCAGATACCCAGCGAGACGGCATGCACGCGCTCGGGGCAACCAAATGGGAGATGATCCGCGGCGCGGTCCTTCCGTACGCCCGGGCGGGGATCGCCGGTGCGGCGATTCTCGGGCTGGGGCGCGCACTGGGCGAGACGATGGCAGTCACCATGGTGATCGGGAATGCCTCCACGAGCATCGATGGATCTCTGTTCGAGCCGGGCTACACCATGGCGAGCGCGATCGCCAACCAGTTCCGGGAAGCGGACTCGAATGTCTACTTCAGCGCGATCGTTGCTATCGCCCTCGTACTGCTGGTGATCGCAACGATTGTGAACATTCTGGCCCGGCTTCTCATCTACTCGCTCGTTGGGCGAACCGAAAACAGCACGCGAACGGGATAGATAGCCGGAGAGATTGATTAAGGAAGTGGATCAGTTGGAGATAGGAAACCAGTCACTGGAAAAGTCCGCTGCAGCGAGCATTCAGGGCG
>SKKR01000205.1 GCA_007123655.1 Thermomicrobiaceae bacterium | reverse complement strand
CCATAGCCGCCAGTGAACTCGGGCTGAACCTGGTTACGCTTCCCCCGACCGGCGATCCCGCGGCAGAGCAGTTCGTCGACCTTCCCGGGCGCGCAGTCCGGGTCGCGCTTGAGGACGATCTCGTTCTCGTGCTCACCGCGGCGCAGTACGATGATCAGTCACTGCGCTATCACCTGCAATCGGTAAGGCTAGCTGATGACGGAGAACCGGAACTCGTCGACCAGGCTCCAGAGGTCATCGGAGCACCGCGCTATCAACGCGTGATCGCGGAAAGTGGTTCCGTCTGGCTCCTGTTCAATGATGCAATTATCCGTGTCAGTCAAATGGAGCAATAAAGCGTACGTTTCAGAAGCAATTTGCTCCGTTCGCGTAACTGTTCGTTCACTTCCGCGTTACATATTTCGGTGGTGATCTCCTCTGGAAGGGTCCGTCCTTCCCCGGCAGCGGGTCCCATCGAACGATTCTCGTTTCGACAGGACGTCGGTTTCGAGAACAGGGGGTGACACGCAGTGTGACGTAGCGCTGAGTCTCCAGATCGCACCAGTGGACAAGACGGTTCGCAACACGCGGCTCTTGATCCTGCTTCCGGAGCGTTTTGATTTTTCACAAAGCTGAAGGGACGACGCATGTCCAGACGAGTACAGCGGTCAGTGTCAATGGTCTTGGCACTGGTTTTTCTGGTGACCGGATTCGCTTCGGTCGCCGCGTATCACGAAGATGACGATGCGATTCATGACTGGGCGGATCCACGTTTCGAAGACCGGTGGGCACGCACAGACCTGCCGGTATCGACGCTTGCGGTAGCGCGCACCTGGATCTGGGGGCCGTCTCCCTATACCGAAGGGATGATGGAGCCGTATGAAGAGTCACCCGGCGGGATGCGCCTGGTGCAGTACATGGACAAATCCCGCATGGAGCTGAACGACCCTGACATTGCCGACACAAGCATCTGGGTCGTTACCCAGGGACTGCTCTCGCTCGACATGATGGAAGGTCGAATCCAGGTCGGCGACGCAGCTTTCGAGATGCACAGCGAGGGTCCATCCATGGAGAACGTCGCTGGCGATCCGGGGCCGGACAACGGCCCGACCTACGCCACGATGGGCGAACTCATGGACGAAGCTGCCCGCGCCGAGGGTACCGTGATCACTGACTGGCTGTCATCTGATGGGATGATCTCCAGTGATGGTGACCTCGGCGACTACGGCGTCACAGCCGCACATCACGTCCAGCAAGACTGGATCGACCACACCGTGGCGTCCGTGTTCTGGGACTTCATGAACTCTGAGGGGCTGATCTGGGACGGCGAGTACATGGAAGACAATCTCTTCCCCAACCCGTACTATGCCGTTGGCCTTCCGGTGACTGAAGCCTACTGGACGAACGTCATGGTTGGCGGCGACAGCAAGGACGTTCTGGTCCAGTGCTTCGAACGCCGATGTCTGACCTATGCGCCGAGCAACCCGGACGGCTGGAAAGTCGAAGCCGGCAACGTTGGTCAGCACTACTACCGGTGGTTGCAGACCCACGACGAGGAACCAGAACCGCCGTTCGATGTGCTGGCTGAAGGCCTCGTTCAGCCGCGAGGCGCGACGTACACCGACCACGGAGTGTACGTTGCTGAAGCCGGCGCCGGTGGAGACAACTGCGTCACGATCGAAGAAGAGTTCGAAGGTGAAACCGAGGAGTTCGATCTCTGCGCGGGCTACTCCGGTGCCGTAACGCTGGTCGACGACGAGGGTCAGTCCCGGGTCGTTGATGAACTGCCGTCGATCATCGCTCACGAAGACGCGGTCGGCGCGCATGACGTCGCGTTCGACGGCGAAGGCAACATGTACATCGCTCTGGGCTTCGGCGGCCCGCCGGAAGCGCGCGCGCTGTTCGGCGAGCTCGGCGACTACTTCGCCACGGTCGTCAAGGTTGACACCGAGGGCATGCTCTCGATCGTCGCTGACCTCGGCGATTACGAGGAGACGGTAAACCCGGACGGTAGCGAAGAGCCGGATACCAACCCGTACGCAATCGCCTGGCACGATGGCGGCCTGGTCGTCGTCGACGCCGGTGGCAACAGCCTCCTGCGTGTCGAGACCGACGGTTCGATCGAGACAATCGCAGTCTTCGAGGACCGGATCGTTCCGTCCCCGCCGTTCATCCCTGGCGATGAGATGCCAATGAACTCGGTACCGACGAACGTCGTGGTGGGCCCGGACGGGTACTACTACGTATCCGAGTTGACCGGCTTCCCGTTCCCGGTTGATGCTGCTCGTGTCTATCAGGTCACGCCTGATGGAGACGTGGAGATCTATGCCGAAGGTTTCACCAACGGAATCGATCTCGCGTTCGACTCCGCAGGCCGGCTCCACGTACTGGAGTTGGTTGCCGGCGGAATTCTGAACGTGGATGAGGAAGCGATCGGCGGAGGTGACTTCTCGTCAGCCGCCAGCCAGATCGTCCGGGTCAACGAGGATGGCTCGTTGACACATCTCGAGATCCCTGGCCTCTATGCGGCCACCGGACTCGCGATCGGGTCTATGGACGAGATGTACGTCGTGAACCTGTCGCTCACGCCGTTGGCGCAACTGGTTCAAATCGATCTGTAGCATCAGAACAGGCGAAAGCCTGCGCTCGATATACGGAACCGAGCGTCCCCGGAGCAATCCGGGGGCGCTTTCTCGTGCACCGGGTTGGTGACGCGATCAATCATTCACAGTCAAGTTCCGGGAACTCAAAGGTCGAATCACACAACACGTCCGGTGTCGATCCGCCCCACTCGCCGAGGAACTCACCGTCCACGGAAAAGCGCTGGATGCGGTGGCTGCCCGGTCCGCCGTCCGGCACAATCAAGTGCCCGTCAGCATTGATCGTAAACCGTGTCGGTAGCCAGAGCGGATCATCGAGTTCAGTGTCTTCGACCGCTCGCCAGGTGTCCTGAAGATCTCCGTGCGCGGCGTAGACCTGGACCACGTAATCGCTGGTTCCGGGCGGCAATCCGGACCCTGGCTCGACCGACTCGTCATCCGGGATCGGGGTCAGCGTCGCGACCGTGCCATCGGGCGCCACCGCCATCAACGTGGAGAACCTGACAACGTTCTCGTCGGCTCCCTCGTAGCCTTCCAGGTCCCACTCGTGGATGGTCTCCCCGCTGCGGTCCCGAACCTGGATGAAGGTCCCGTGTTGCGGGTCCGCCGCCAGAAGGTACATGCGGCCGTCGGCATCGAAGTCGATCGATGACCCTGCCCCACCTCCGCTGATTCGCGCCTCCGGAATCTCTTCGAACGTCTCACCATCCGGACTGAAGACCGTCAGATGTTCCTCGTTCGCGTGGGAGACATAGACGTAGTCGTCTGGACCGGCCGCGAGATTGTAGGCGCGCACGTGCTCGCCGCGGAGAAACTCGTCCGTTCTCAGGAACCCGAGATAATCGCCACCGCGATCGATCCGGTGAACGCGGGGGCCTGCCGCGACGGTGATGATGCCCTGGCTGTCCACTGTGAGGGTCAGCGCATCGTCGAGTTCGTCGTGGTGGATCAACTCAACCGGTTGCCCGTCCGGAGTAAGAATCAGAAGCAGCGAGCGCTGGTAAATCAGGTAGTATTCGCCGTCCGGTCCCTGATCGACGTCCGCGAAGGTTGGCGTCGACTCGTGCCAGTCGATGACGTTCGGGTCGTCGTCTTCGGGGGATGGAAGGTCGTCAGTGACCGCATCGTCGTAATCGGTGGCGATCGGCGGGTGCACGATCGTCGGGGTCGGCTCGGGAGTAGGGGTGGCCACGGGCGCCGGGGTTTCGTCCAAAGCGCCTGCTTCCTGAGCATCATGCGTATCGTTTTCGACCTCCGCACACGCCACAACCATAAGCAATGCCGCAATGACGGACACGGACGTCAGAACGCCTCGACCCACCAAATCACTCCTCCTCAACAGCTCTCCTACCCGCGTCACTCGAATTCAGCGCACCGGGAACAGAACATCCCGCTCGGCTATCCAGACGTCGACGGTTGCCTCGAGCGGCGTGTCGCCCAGCGCATGAGCGATGTTCTGTCCCACGTCCAGCTGACCTTCGGTGGGCCGAAACTCCGAGTCAAAGCCCATGCCAGTCCCAACCACGCCGAAACGCTCATCTCCATGGATGATCTCCAGACCTCGTATGTACCGTTGTTCAATCGCGTGGTAGACGAGTTGATTTCCCTGGCCTCCAACTCGATAGGGGAAATCACCCCAGATGGTTGAGATCAGCGAGTCGTCGAT
>SKKR01000286.1 GCA_007123655.1 Thermomicrobiaceae bacterium | reverse complement strand
GCGAGCGTTAGCAGTTTCAACCCGAGTTCACTGGCGGCTACGGCAAGGTTGCTGCCGTCCGTATACGCATCGAGAAAGTTGCCCTCCGGGACCGCGACCTCGAAGCGCTCTTCTCCTGTCAGAAACCGATTCGCCTGGGGTGCGACAGCGGGGATGATCCAGTCAGGGTGCTCCACTTCTCCCACGCGGCGAGGTTGCACGGGATCGTCGATATCGAGCAGGACGATTCCAGCCATATGGTCAATGAGCAAGAGGTCGTGCGTGACCTGAATTCGAGGTGCCACGGCGAGCGACTCGCTGAACTCACCCACGAGCCCGGGCTCGGCCGGGACTGTCAGGTCGAACACCCGAAAGTCAGCGTCCGGCCCGGACGCGATCAGGTAGCCATCGTCCGTCGCCGCAAGTCCCTGGATCGAAATGTCAGTTCGGATCAGATTTGCCTCGAACGGATCCGACGGATTGCTGATATCGACCACCCAGAGGGCGGTATCTTCGTTGCCCTGTCGCGTGAGACCAACGTAGGCGTAGTCCCCGGCGACCGCCAGCGCGCCCGGTGGTGTCTCGACCGCCATCGACGAGTGAAGCCATCCGACCTGTTCCATGTCCTCGTCACGGTCAAGCGAGATGATCCGGAGATCGGCGGGCTCGATCCGGTCGTCCCCAAACTTGGTCATCACTGCGAGGTAGGGCGTTCCGTCAATGAAAACGCTTTCCGACGCGGAGATCGGATCGGGTAATCGAAACTCGTTTCCCGACATGGCCGGCGGTAACGTCGGTGAAACGTCCGGTTCCTCGCCGCCGCGAAGAGCCGAAAATATGACAAAGATCAGCAGTGCCGCCACCGCAACGCGCAGAAGCATGCTGCTGGTCAGGGACGAGAATCGGCTTCCCCCTGGACTGACACGGCGATCTTGTTCACGTTCCATGCGATAACGATAGCATTCGGATTCCGCAGGATCCGGAAGAGACAGGGCGGCGGGCCGGCAAGCCGGCCGCCGCCCTGTCTCCGTGACAACATCACGAGGGGTTCGCTACGGGATTTCAACCTCCTCAGGGACAACCTGGGGCACGGTCGGAACGCGTCCAGGTCCCGGATCCGCTCCCGGGGCACGTTCCGGATAGGGAACCCCGAGGCTGATCGGATAGCGAGACTCGTCGTTGTTCTGCACGCTGCCGGTCCCGTCCACGTCATTGAGCACCGGTGGAGTTGCGCGATCGCGGACGTATGGATGCAGCCGCGATGGTTCGTAGATCCCGTTGTCAGCGTCGACCAGGATACCGTCCAGCCGCGGAGCGGAGAACCAGCGACCCTCCTGGACGTCGTAGTCCCGGACTCGCCCATGCTCGAGCCAGGTCGCCGCGTCGCGGTCCCGGTCAGCCAGTCTCAGGCGGGTCCAGTGCCAGGCGCTCATCTCGTTCACCCACTCCACGCCGCTCAGGAAGTAGCGCAGGTGCTGGAATGTTTCACCGTCGGCGTCCGTCACATAGGTGACGTCTCCGGCGTGATCCCGGTGCATGAAGAACCGTTTGCCTTCTTCGGGCCAGTCTTCGAGCAACTCCTCGAGCTCCTCGTCATCGAGTTCGTCCTCGTGAGCTGCGAGCGCCGGTCGCATTATGACCGAGGCGATTCGCAGCGGACCGGCGTAGTAGTGCTTGGTTCCGATCTGACCGTTGTCTATCTCCAGGAACTTGTTGATGAACGCGGTCTCCCCGCCAGGTCCACGGCGGACAGCGAGTTCCGTCGCGTGATCCCACACAAGATGGACTGTGCGACCCTGATCGGCAATCTGGAGGGGGCGTCCGTGCGACCCCCAGGTGACGCTCCTACGGATTCCGCGCTGGTCGTGTTCCCAGCCGAGGCTGCGTCCATCCGAGTCCCAGGAGAACGTCCGGTCGTCGTAGGCCGTTGGCGTGTGAGGACGATGCTCGCTGTCGTATGCGAGATGCCACTCGTGGCTCGTGTGGCCCACGACACGCCACGGCGGGCCCTGGTTTCCTCCCTCTCCGCCGGAGTCATTTGAACCCTGGCCCGGATGCGCGGCTCCGCCGCCGCCCGGCTGTCCACCTGGAGGACCTCCGCCCGGGCCACCAGGCCCACCGCCACGTACTTCATGGACCTGGGTCTCTGCAAGCATGTTGTCGATGGAGTCGTACGTCCGCTCGATCGTGACCCGCTCCTCGTGCGGGCTGCTGCTCGTCCAGTGCGCGGACGCACTGACTACACGTGAGAGATCGTCGTAGACGAACTCCCATTCGACCGGTCCGCCGAACTCAGATGAGTGCGGTTCGTCCACATTGTCGAAGGCTCGAGTCACGTTGCCGCTCGGGTCGTACTCCAGCTCCTGGTTCTGGATCTGGCGGCCACCAGATTCCAACGTGGAGATGCTGGTCACCGCCCGTGAAAGATGATCCCGTTCCAGTCTGGTCTCGACGAAGTTGCCATACTGGAAGAACACGGGTTGGCCGAAGCGATCGTACTCCAGCCGATGCAGATACACTTCGTGATTGTTTGCTTTTTCCCCGCGGAGGAAGGAGATCCGGCCGCCGGCGTCATAGCCGTAGTCCAGCCGTTCGCCGTCTCCGTAGGTCATGTTGAGGATGCGTCCCCAGACATCTCGTTCTATCTCGGTCGCCAGCGTCGGTGGCTCCGCGCCGACGAACGTCGACGGGGTCCGGATATGCTCGACAATCTCGCCGAGCGAACCGTAGCGACGCTCCTCCGTACCACCAGCCGATGTGATCATCCGGACACGCCCGGCCGCGTTGTGCGCGGCGCCGGGCCCACCCCACTCGAAATGGGTGTCTTCAACGTCGGGATAGGAGATACTCACCAGCCGGTCGACGTCGTAGCTGTAGCCGATCGATTGGTCGTTCTCCGCCAGTGTCGGCGTCACCTCGTGCACGAGATTCCCCGCGAGGTCGTATGTGAAGTTCACTCGCCCGCCGCTCGGCGTCTCGGTTGCGACCCGGTGTCCAAGCGCGTCGTAGGCCGCTTCGGAGCGGTTTCCGACGTTGTCGATGACCTCCACCAGGCGTCCCAGCGGGTCGTGGCCGTACGTGGTCCAGACGTTTTCGCCGTCCAGTTCCTGACGGATCGCTGTCACAACACCGCGAGCGTTGTGGTAGAGGGACTCCACGCCCCCAGCCGGATCTGTCAAGTCCTCGACCGCTCGTAAGGTCGCGCCGTCGCGACCAGGAGCGATTCGGTAAGCAGTTGCGTAGGTTCGTCCGTCAGGCAGCGTCTCCAGCGTGACCCGATCGAGGACGTCGTGCTGCCACTGGGTCACTGGCTGGCCCTGTTGCTCGTTCGATAGGCTCGTTGACACCCCGGTCGAGTCGGTTCCCGGGTAACTGGCCGAGGTCTCACGTCCCAGGGCGTCGAACGTGCGCGCTCCGCTGACGATTGTTGGATCCCATGATCCATCCGGTTGATGGACCGTGCCATCCTTCTGCACCTGGCGCACTCGTCCGAGGCCGTCAGTGAAGACCACGGTGTCGAGCGTTTCACCGGACCGCGCCTCGTCGACTCTCCGCGTCATCGCCCATGGGACGGAGCTACTGTATCCACGGTCGACCTCGATCGTGTTGTTCCCCGTGCCCTGCTGCCGCGGACCGACGACCTGGGATACCAGCCCGGCCGGATCATAAGACCATGTCGTTGCGTGGCCGTTCGCGTCGGTGTGACTCACCGGCAGGCCGAAGCGCAGATCGTAGTTGAACGTCTCGGTCAGGCCGAACGAGTCGGTTCGCGAGACCGGGTGCGTTCGCACGGTGTCGTCGTAGGTGATTTCGACGCTGGCTCGCTGGTCCTGGTGGTTCGGCGGGCCCTCGATCCGGGTGATGTTGCCGTCGCTGTTCACGACGATGTCGGTCGTCGCGACCCGTTCGCCGTCGATCCTCCGGACCTGTGTAATCGCCCCGGTGGGTTCCACGGTCTGTTCAACGTGTTGCAGGACGCCGCTGAACTCACCCTCGGTTCTCGCACTCTCCGGGACTCCGGACGGCGCGACATCCTGCGCGTAGGTGTAGTGCACCGTGAGCGTTTCCGCGCCGTCCGCCTGGTCGACTTCGCTGACCAGGGTCCCACCGTCGTAGTTGTAGGTGAAGGTTCGCGTCAGGTGGTTTTCACCCGCGAACTGCCGTTCTACGCGCTCGAGCTGAAGTCGAACGCCGACCCCGGTATTGTCGGACAGATTCGGATGCGGTTCGAAATTGCTGGTCGGATCGGCGACCATCCAGGTCTGCTCGGCTTCT
>SKKR01000473.1 GCA_007123655.1 Thermomicrobiaceae bacterium | reverse complement strand
TGGGAACCCACCGCATCCACCCGGTGGTTCCCACCGTCAGATCAGCGCGTCCGTAATCGTCCTTAGAAGCACTCCAGAACCGGCCCGGCGTGTGATGAATCCATCCAGCGATAACTAGCGCGCTTGGAGCAGCGTACCTCTTCCAGGGAGTTCATCGACTGGTCGAACCCGCTGCTCCCAGCCTCGCCAGTTGGTGAATCTCATCGCCGGTCGATTCATAGAGCCGCCGATAGATCGCGTAGAGTTCGTCGTAGAGTCCTTTGTGGTCAGGATCGGGTTCGATCTCCCGCTCCGGCGTGACCCACTGATGGACGTCTTCGATGCGGTCAAAGATCCCGGCACCGATCCCGGCCAGAAACGCATCTCCGTACGCAGCACCGATCTGCTGACGGGGCACGTGCTGGACGAGCCCGGTCACGTCACTGACAATCTGCAACCAGAGCGGATTCTTCGTCCCGCCCCCTGCCGCGACAATCCGCAACGGAGCCACGCCGTGCTCATCCATCACGTCGATGTGATGCCGGACGCCGTACGCCACGCCCTCCAGAATCCCGCGGTAGAGATGGCCCCTCCCGTGATACAGA
This sequence comes from Thermomicrobiaceae bacterium, assembly GCA_007123655.1. Taxonomy (GTDB): domain Bacteria; phylum Chloroflexota; class Chloroflexia; order Thermomicrobiales; family Thermomicrobiaceae; genus SLMJ01. Next base: position 3,682 of record SKKR01000473.1, on the reverse strand, counting down.
GTCAGGCCCGCAACAACTCCTCGAGCAAGCGGATCACTGATCGGGGTGCGTTCGCCGCTGAAGTAGGGCAGAACGACTAGACCGTCCGATCCGGGTCGAACCTGCGCGGCTTCCGACGCAAGCACGGCATAGGCGCTGGCATCGCTGCCGAACTCCTCGCCGGTAAGATCCCGGGCACACGAATCTCGCAGCCATCTGGTGATTGAACCGGTCGTCGACATTCCCGCTGCCAGCGCGTAGGTCCCGGGTTCGAGAAAGACGCTCCCCCAGAGCTCGGGCGCCGTTACCAGTCGCTCGAGCGTTTCAATGAAAAACGTCGTAGACCCGTACATAACCATAAGATCCCGCGGTCTTATTGCCCCGACGCTGAGCGCCTCACTCGCTGCGTCGGCCGAGCCAGCGACCACCGGAGTCCCCTTCTTCAGACCGGTTTCCCGTGCCGCACTACCCGAAACGTACCCGACAACCTCCGCAGACCAGGCAAGGGACGGCAAGCGATCTCGCGAGATGATCGAGTCAGCGAATCGCGACGACCACTGGAGATGTTCGAGATCGAACATCGGCTCGAACGATGCGGCAGCCGTGTAGTAGTCGACGACGGCTTCACCGGTCAGCTTGTATACGAGGTAGGAGGACGCCGTCAGGATCTTCGCTGTCTTCTCGAACAATTCGGGGTCGTGCCGGGCAAACCACCGGATCTTCGGGCCCAGAGACTGTGAGGAAAGGTGTTTCCCCGAGTGCTGAAAGATTGCATCCGCACCTAGGTCCTCGTTGAGCTCTCCAATCTCTGCAGTTGCGCGTGTATCGGCGCCATAGAGAATTGCCGTTCGCAGCGGACGGCCGGCATGGTCAACTGGCAACATGCAGGGCGCGATTCCGCTGCAACAGACGGCGGAAACGCACTCCGGAGCAACGTCACTTTCCAGCAGGAGTTCACGGCAAATCGAGACCGCTTCCTGCCACCAGACAGCGTCTGCGTCATGCTCTGCCCACCCGGGTCGGGGAACGCTCAATTCATGCGGGCGTGACGCGAACGCAACCACCTCGCCAGCCGGGGTTACCAGCGCCCCCTTGGACTCATACGTGCCGATATCGATGCCGAGCAGCACACCCGCCGCGTGAGCAGCAGCCAGTCCCATTGAGTCCTCAACAGTGATCTCAACGCGCCCAATGTAGCGTCCTTATAGCATAGCACCCGCGTTCACCTCAACCACTTGACAGTGTTTGAATCCGGATCTAGACTATCGAAATCGCACACTTGACGATCGGAATCGAACATGGCTGTAGGTGGTTCCGAACAAGGCAACCGGAGGACGTTTGACTGGTGAGAACCGCCGAGCCCTGCAGACGTCAGGTAACAACGCCCTGAGACGGCGCGAGTCGATTCTTGATCTGCTCAATGAGCGCGGGTTCGTAAGCGTCGTGGAGATCGCAAGGCTTTTCGGGGTATCTGAGATGACTGCCCGCCGGGACCTGCAGCGCCTGGACGAGACCGGCCTTGTCAAACGGACGCACGGCGGAGCGGCCTGGAGTACCGCCGGGACGGGATACGATCCATCGTTTCAGACGCGACGCCAGGAGCAATCCCGCGCGAAGAAGGCAATCGGCGCCCGAGCGGCAGAACTTATCGCGCCGGGAGATGTTGTCGGCATCGATGTCGGGACGACGACACTGGAAGTTGCCGAAGCGCTCATCAACCGAAGAGATTTGACGATCTTCACCGCCAGCGTCCCCACGGCCATGGCGTTACTGGATGCCGACGCCGAGGTCTATCTGCTCGGCGGGCGCCTGCGCAAACAGGAACTCTCGCTCGTTGGCGGTCTCACGACGCGGGCACTCTCAGGCTTTCATCTGGACAAGGCGGTCATTGGAGCAGCCGGTCTCTCTCTCGAACACGGGATCACGGACTCCAGCATCGAAGACACAGAAGTAACACGAGCCCTTATTGATCGATCCACCTACCGGATCCTTACGATCGACCACACCAAGTTCAATCGCATTGCCCTGGCGGCGATTGCACCACTTAACGAGATTGACTGCATCGTGACCGACGAGCACCCGAAACCTGACGTCGACGAGGCTCTGGCCAGGCTTGAGATAACGGTTCACGTCGCCGCCGTGGAAGCCCGTCCTGACGGTGTTCCGCCAGGCAACAGAAGGAATCGGGTCCGCACCGAAGGACCATCGGGAGACGGGAATGAATAGCTGCCTGCGCCTTTCCGGATTCGTCCGTGACGTGCCAGACGCCGATCTCACGCCGCGCCGATATCCGTTGCCTCAATCGCGCGAATGTGCGATGGAATCGGATAAGGTGCGCTTTGCAAGCCAGCCGGCCGAGGAATCCATCAAGTCGGTCATTCAGCGACGTTCTGCGGTTCCGGTTATTGCGCACACGGGAGTAAACAAGGAGAATACCGTACAGATTCTCCGACTTTTTCGAGGAGTAATCCCGCACGCGCTGAAGAACGACGGTGTAACCCGGGTTCTGGAGATGTGCGGTACGCCTTCGAACCGAAGACCAAGCTCGAGGTGATAAGCGAGCGGTAGCTCAAAGTTGAGTGGGGGGAACGTCGCGAAATGGTTGGTCAGTCTACCCGGCAGTCCACGTCGAACGGGGCGGCCGAAATGAAGGAGCAGCCGGAGTTGAGTCAGCGAAGTGAGCCGGTGAAGCGGCCAAAAATGGTCGTCGATAAGGCGGAGAAACGTTACGAATCGGGTGGGGACGTCGTACACGCGCTGCACGACATCAACCTTGAGATTGCTGAAGGTGAGTTCGTCTGCATCGTCGGCCTCAGTGGGTGTGGCAAGTCCACGCTCCTCTGGGCGATGTCCGGTCTCCACGAACTTTCCTCCGGGCAAGTTCTGCTGGACGATACACCGATCACCGGCCCGCGAGACGAGATCGGCATGGTGTTCCAGGACGCGAACCTGCTTCCCTGGCGAGATCTCTGGAAGAACATCACGTTCCCGTTCGAGATCAAACGCCGGTCAGTCGCTGATCAGGAGCAGCGCATTCGTCACCTGATCGACGAAGTCGGATTGAGCGGGTTCGAGAAGCGGTACCCCAGGGAGCTTTCCGGCGGCATGCAGCAGCGAGCGTCGATTGTCCGTTGCCTGGCCCTGGAGCCGGAAGTCATTCTGATGGACGAGCCGTTCGGAGCGCTTGACGCTTTCACCCGCGAGGAAATGAACCTGATGATCCAGAAGATCTGGATCGAATCAGGCCAGACCATTGTCTTCGTGACTCACGACATCCCGGAAGCGGTCTTCCTTGCGGACAAAGTGGTGGTCCTGACGCCACGCCCCGGGACCCTGGCACACGTCTTTTCCGTCGATCTTCCGAGGCCACGAGAGAGCGAAATGATGTACCGCCCGGAGATCTCGGATCTCGTGCAGGACATCAAGCGAACAATCCAGACCGGCGAGTATCGACCTGCGAATCCGGTCGCTGAATAGGGGACACAGATGGCAAACCAACTCGGTGATTCCGTACCGAAATTCAACGGATCCGGTCAGCGTCCCGGGGGCGGCCAGGTCGATATCACGAACTGGTCCGCACTGACCTCCGGCGGTTTCGCCCGGAGCGGGCTGGAGATCGGCGTCATTGTGCTGATCGCGGTTTGCATTGTAGGCGGGCTCGAGATGGCAATCCGTGGCTTCGGGGTGCAAGCGTATATCCTGC
>SKKR01000333.1 GCA_007123655.1 Thermomicrobiaceae bacterium | reverse complement strand
TCCGAAGCGGCAAGATGCAGGACGTGCCCGCCCGAGAACGACGTTCCCCAGAGGATCAATCGTTCCGGGTCGATGTCCGGCCGACTTCTCATGTACCGGATCGCCGCGTCCCAGTCCTCCAGCTGCCTTCCGGGATGTACCCAGTGGCGCGGCTCGCCTTCGCTACCGCCGAACGTGCGGTAATCGAACAGGAATGCGGCATACCCCGCGGCGGCGAACCGTTCCGCGAACTCAGGCAGCCGCGCCTCGCGGATCGCCCCGAAGCCATGCGCCATGATGATCACAGGCGGGTCTGGTCCGGCGTCCGGGTGAACCAGGGTCGCGGCGCAGGTGGTTCCGTCACTTTCGAACTGACACTCGAGTGTCTTCATGCCTACGCCCTCGTTGGCCCAAGCTGGCGAACTTGTTGACATCCTCACGTCGAGTCCGGCGCTCACCGGACGGTCAGACACGGCCACCACTATCGCACACTCGTTTGACATCCGCCTCGGGGAGGCGTATAGAGTGAAGTACGGTGGCGATCGTAGCAGTACATTGAAGGGACGGTTACAGATGGCAAAGCTTCTGTACGTCGCGACGCACGGACCGGACGACCCGACGAAGGCGTGCATGCCGTTTCACCTGGCGGTGAACGGGGCCGTGGAAGCGGGAATTGACACCGAGATCAACCTGGCGGGAGACGCGGCCCTCTTGATCCAGGACCAGACGATCGAGCACCTGACACCGCTCGGTTTTCCGACGCTGAAGGAACTAATGCAGAAGGCAAAGGATTCCGGCGTCACGATCTATGTCTGAGGCGGTTGCGCGCAGGCCCGTGGGGTCAGCGAAGCCGATCTCGAAGGCAAGAACGCCGTGTTCACGACGCCGCCGGATTTCGCCAGGCGGTGCGCCGAAGCTGACAACGTGCTCGTCTTCTGAGGTACCGGAGATGATCAAGATATGCCGCGGTCAGCATCCGAGCCGGCCGCGGCATTTTGTTAAGAAGGACAGCAGGCTTTGCGGAACATCGAGATCAAAGTCCGTGTGCCAGATCTCGACGGTGTTCGCGAATCCGCACGTCGCCTGAATGCGAACCATGAGTGGATCCGGAAACAGATCGACACCTACTTCCGGACGCGCACAGGCCGGCTCAAGCTACGCGAAACCGCTGGAGAGCAATCCGGCACGCTGATCTCCTATGAGCGACCGGACAAAGATGCCAGCCGGATCTCACAGTACCACCTGTTGACTGTTGATGACGTAGAGACCCTGAAAGAGATGCTCGCCGGCACACTCGGCGTTCTGGTAACTGTTGCGAAAACGCGAGAACTCTGGATCTACGGGAGGACGCGGGTGCATCTGGACGAAGTCGAAGGGCTTGGACATTTCGTTGAGCTGGAGACCGTGATTGCTGACCAGGACCTGGAAGACGCCAGGAAGGAACACCGGTTCGTCTGGAGCAAGCTCGGGCTGGATTCGGAGACGCCGGTGTCAGTAAGCTACAGTGACCTGTCGCTGAGCGACTGCCCAACAATGCAGAGACCGAGAAGGGGAACCGGACATTGACCAGCCGTACCTTGCGATCACATCTCTCCCACTGGGGCGCGTTCGACGCCGAAGTCTCCGATGCCGGCAACGTGAAGATTCACCCGTTCGAGCACGACCCCGACCCATCTCCACTCCTTGACAACATCCCGGATAGCGTGCGGCATGCGACCCGCGTGGCGCAGCCGATGGTTCGCGCCGGCTGGTTGGAGCAGGGACCAGGCCCGACCGACCGGCGCGGCGTCGGGGAGTTCGTTCCGGTCTCGTGGGACGAGGTCATCGATCTGCTCTCGGCCGAACTGCGTCGCGTCTACGGGACGTACGGTCCGGAAGCGGTATTCGGCGGTTCCTACGGGTGGGCGAGCGCCGGGCGCTTCCACCACGCCCAGAGTCAGATTCACCGCTTTCTGAACACGCTCGGTGGGTACGTCGGATCGGTTGACAGCTACAGTCATGCCGCGGGGAGCGTGATCCTGCGTCGGGTGCTGGCGAGTTCCGAGCTTCTGCACAATCTGGGCACCAACTGGAACACATTGATCAACCATACGGATATGCTGATTTGCTTCGGAGGGCTCCCGCTCAAGAATGTCGCCGTCACCAACGGCGGCGCGTTCCGGCACCGGATCCCTGATTTTCTGCAGCAGGCCCGGCAACGGGGCATGGAGTTCGTTTACTTCAGCCCCTTGCGGGACGACATGACCGATACGGTGGCCGCAACCTGGCACCCGGTTTCGCCGGGTTCTGACGTGGCGGTGATGCTCGGACTGGCGCACACGTTGCTCAGCGAGGGGCTGCACGACCGGGCGTTCCTGGACCGGTATTGCGTGGGGTTCGAGCGGCTCGAGCGCTACATTCTGGGACTCGACGACGGCCAGCCGAAGTCGGCGGAGTGGGCCGGGTCATTGAGCGGGGTCCCGGCAGATGAGATTCGAGCACTTTCCAGGAAGATGGCCGGCCAACGGGTCTTCATTACTACCACCTGGTCATTGCAGCGGCAGGAGTTCGGTGAACAGCCTCCCTGGATGGCGGTGGCGCTCGCCGCCATGCTGGGGCAGATCGGTCTGCCGGGAGGAGGTTACGGGTTCGGTTACGGGTCCGTTAACCGTGTTGGAAACGGCCGGATCCCGGATGGACTTGGCCTGCCGGTGCTACGGCAGGGGGTAAATCCGGTCAAGCGATTCATCCCGGTCGCCCGAATCAGCGATATGCTGCTCAATCCCGGGGCCGAGTTCGATTACGACGGGGGTCGATATACCTATCCGGACATCAGACTCGTTTACTGGGCCGGAGGAAACCCATTCCACCATCACCAGAACATTCCTCGCCTGCGGCGCGCGTTCGGGCGTCCGGAGACGATCGTCGTTCACGATCCTTACTGGACATCGACGGCGAGACACGCCGACGTCGTTATTCCGAGCACGATATCGCTTGAGCGAAATGACCTGGGCGGTTCGCCGAATGAGGCGTATCTGGCGGCGATGCAGCAAGCCTTCCCTCCGTATCAGCAATCACGCAGCGACTACGATGCGTTCAGCGATCTGGCGAGCGCACTCGGAATGGGAGCCGCGTTCACAGAGGAACGGGACGAGGCAGCCTGGCTCCGCCACCTGTACGAGAGCTGGCGCGAGAAGGCGCTGAAGAAAGGCCATCAGTTTCCGGATTTCGACCGTTTCTGGGCCGAGGGGTACCTGCAGCTTCCGTACAACGAGTCCGCCAATCTTTTCAGTGAGTTCCGGGTTGACCCTGACGCGAACGCGCTGAAGACGCCAAGTGGGAAGATCGAACTCTTTTCCGAGACGATTGCCGGGTTCGGCTATGAGGATTGTCCGGGTCATCCAACCTGGCAGGAACCGCAGGAATGGCTACGCGGCAAGCGGGCGGCTGAGTTCCCACTGTTGATGATCGCGAACAACCCGAAAACCCGCCTGCACAGTCAGCTCGACGTTGGGAAGTACAGCCAGGATTCAAAAGTTCAGGGTCGTGAGCCGGTGAGGCTGCACCCGGAGGACGCTGCCAGTCGCGGCATATCCGACGGTGATGTCGTGCGGATTTACAACGATCGCGGAAGTCTCCTTGCCGGCGCCGTTGTGAGCGACGAGTTGCGACCGAACGTGATTCAACTCTCCACGGGAGCCTGGTATGACCCGCTCGATCCGAGCGACCCGGAGAGCATGTGCGTGCACGGGAATCCGAACATGCTGACGCTGGACGCGGGAACGTCGTCGCTGGCGCAGGGATGCGTGGGACAGCACACGCTGGTCGAGGTGGAGCGCTGGAAAGATGAACATCCGCGGGTCAAGGTCCTGGAGCCACCCCCGACCCGAGACGTCCGGGGAGCGGTCTGAACATCGCCGGAGGGACGACGTTCGACACTTGTGGATCTGATCAGCGAGCAAGAGGATGGCACCATGCTCAGTGACGACCGGCGAACGGAACTCATCGCGCAGTACCGTGACGGATACCGCGTCATCGTTGAAGCGCTGGAGGGAGCATCCGCCGACGAAATGGACGCCCGGGAGGCCCCCGGAGAGTGGTCTCCAAGGGAGATCGTCCACCATCTGGCGGACAGCGAGATGACATCGGCAATACGGCTCCGGAAACTCATTGCGGAGGACCGTGCCGAGATCACCGGCTACGACCAGGATGAGTTCTCGAAACGACTCTATTACGACCGCCCGATCGATCCCTCGCTCGCGGCGTTCAACGCGGCCAGGCTGACGACCGCCGACATCCTCGAACGATTGACACGTGACGAGTGGGCGC
>SKKR01000144.1 GCA_007123655.1 Thermomicrobiaceae bacterium | reverse complement strand
CACGACCGAGCCAACTCCAGAGCCAACACCGGAACCCGCTGAAGACGTCGAGCTCGCGCCGGAGCTTGCCGGGCTGACCGACTGGCGGAATCAGGATCCGGTGACGCTGGAAGACCTCAGAGGGCAGCCCGTCGTTCTGGTGTTCTGGAACAGTTTGTGACCAACCTGCCGGTCGGAGGTTCCGACCCTCAACGAGTGGCAGGAAACGTACGTTCCGGAGGGGCTCACCGTCATCGCGATTCATGGAATCTTCTATCAGGGGCAGCGCGATATGGACGACGCGGCGGCCGACTGGGGCATCGCGTATCCGCACGTTAACGACCCGAACCTGGAGACGTGGGAGGCGTACGGACTCACGTCGCACCCGTCGTTCGCGCTGATCAACCCGGATGGCTCCCTGCACGACAGCGGGGCCGGTGTCGTTGCCCGGGACAGCAACATCGCCTGGATCGAAGCGCAACTCGGAGACTAGCCGGTCTCCGATCCGCGATCCGTTCGGGCGGGGCGGGGAACACCGGTCACGGGCGAAATCGCGAGTACCAGGAGCGTCAAAGCGAAGGCTGTCAACGCCACGCCCAGGTAAACCGCCAGGATTGGGAAGAACGGCCCCGCCACGGTATTCGCGACGAGCCACCAGGTGCCCGCAAGCAGGAGCGCAAGGAGTGCCAGCGCCAGCCGGCGTAGCCAGTGTTTCCGGGACAGCGGGTCCAGCCGACGGGTGCCACGGTATCCGCCCGACACGAGCAGGCCAAGGTTCACGATCGCTCCGATGGCAAACACTCCGATCGCGATCCGTACCCCGCTCTCCAGTCTCGCGTAGTTCCGGGTCATCACCGTTGACGGAAATCCCCGCCATTCCGCCCAGTCGTCCAGGACAGAGACCATGCGCCAGCTCCGGCGGCTGTTGGTCAGGAAGATCAGTCCGTCCCCGGTTTCCGGGGCAAGATAGTACGCGGTGAGCCATCCGCTCGACTCGCCCCCGTGCGTGATCCCCGTCTCCCCGTTCGGAAGCGTCTCAACGAAGTGTCCGAGTCCGTACGACTCCGACATTACACGATGGTAGATCCCGGAGACGTCGATCTGCGATGTGTGCATCAAGTCCACCGATTCCGGCGAGAGCACGCCATTCCCGGCCGGCGCGCCGTTCGGTCCGGGCATCGACGCCGCGACGAAGCGGGCGAGATCATCCGCCGTCGTGTAGAGCGATCCCGCGCCGTAGGGTCCGTGGTCATCGAGCGGCACGGGGTCGCCCTCAGACGTGTGGCCAGTGGCGACAACTGGTTGGAACTCGTCGTGCCAGCCGAAGCCGGAGTCGATCATCCCCAGCGGCTCCAGCACTTCCCGCCGCATGTACTCCGGATAGGAGAGACCGGTCACGTCCTCAATCATCAGGGCCAGGATCACCCAGCCCGGGTTCGAGTAGATGAATCCCTCGCCGGGTGGTTGCTCCGGGGTGACGTGCGCCGCGGAGGGTTCTCCGGCCAGGAGCCCGTCGATGGACGGGAAGTGAATCACGAACGGCAGCCCGGAACTGTTGCTGAGCAGCCGGCGCACCGTGACGTCCTCAGTGTCGTGCTCGGACTCCGGCAATGCCCACCGGTCGAGGTGCTGCTCCACCGGGGCCTCGAGTGCCACGTCACCGGACTCGACCAGACGCATGACTCCCCAGGCGGTCAGCGATTTGGCAATGGAACCGGCTTCGAAGACAGTACCGGCGTCGACCGGTCGCCCGCTCTCGCTGTCAGCGACCCCGTACCCTTCGGTCCAGACGATCTCTCCGTCGAAGACCAGTGCGACGGAGGCGCCCGGGATGTCATAGCGATCCAGCAACTCCGGAATCCGGGTGTCCGTCTGCCGGATGAACTCGTCGACGGTGACCCGGTCGCCGGATCTGGCAGGCTCCGCGAGCATGATAGTGAACGCCGCGAGGATAACGCCGATCACGGCGAGGACCGTGCGCGTAGGTGGAAACGTCCCGGCCATTGTCAGCCTCACCTGTCACATGCGATCGCTCGCTCTGCTGCGAGGCTAGCGCACCGGTGTCGCACACCTGTTTCAGGCGATCTCTCTGTTGCGACAGGTCCGTTAATTCGTCTGAACGTTGTGGCTGGCTTCGCTCAGCGATTGGTCTGGAGGACTGCTGGCGACCTGAAACCGGCCGGACCACCACACCGTCAGGCTGGCCAGTACCGCGAAGGCCGGCAAGCCGAGCCCGAGCGTTGTGTAGTCGCCAACAGCGAGCAGGACGCCGCCCACGGCCCCGCCGGCCGCAGAGCCGAGGTTGAAGATGGAGTTGTTGAGCGACATCGTGGTCCCGGAACCCGCCTGGCTCTCGTTCGCGAGCATCGTGTTCAAAATGACCCAGCCGATCGCCCCGAACCCGCCGCCGATCGTCAGCAGCAGGACCGCGCTGATCGCTCCCGGCGAAACGCTGTAGGTCAACCCGAAGAACAGCGCGGAGAGCAGGGTCGCCACGGCAAAGAGGACGCGGTGGTCCACCTGCCCGAGGCGGCCGCCCGCCAGCAGGCTTCCGGCCAGGAAACCAACCCCGCCGAACATGTAGGTCAGGCCAACCTGCTGCAGGGAAAGATCGAACCGCTCGATCATGAACGCGCCGTAGTACGTCAGAATCCCGAGCCAGAAGATCGCCCGGAGGAAGCTACCAGCGTAGAGCGCCACGACCGCGCGCTGGCGCAGGAGTGGTTTATAGGCGGATATGATCTGCCCGACCTGAAACCCGGTTGTCGCCGGCGTCGTCAACGGGATGACCCGGTGAAGCAGTGGCGCAAGCGTTGCCGCAATCAGCCCGATCGCGGCGAACGCCCAGCGCCAGCCGAACGCGTCCCCGACCCAGGAGAGCAGCGGAACGCCGAGAATCGCCGTGCCGGACATAGCCGAGACCGCGATACTCAGCGCACGTCGCCGGGCGGGTCCGGTGAAGTAGCTTCCTGCAATCGCCAGCGAGAGTCCAGTCAGCAGCGCCAGGCTGGCGCCGCCGAACAGGCGCGAACCCATGAATACGAGGTAGTTCGGGGCAAGTGCGGTTCCTAACCCACTCACGCCAAGCAGGACCGCCCCGCCGACCATCAGGCGGCGGTGCCCGAAATGATCCGCTACTGGTCCAGCAAAAAGGCCGGTTACCGCGCTCATCAACAACGTGACGGTCATCGCCTGACCGACCGCCGGGACTGAGGAGCCCAGACTGCTGCCGATATCCACCAGGAACGGCTGCAGCCCCATGGCGTTCATCCCGCCGCTGAACATTGCCAGGCAGAGAACGGTCAGCACCAGGATCCCGGTGCGATCGAACGCCTCGCGTGTCTCGACGGGGTTCGCCGCTGGAGGCTGCTGGACCACTGTGCAACTCCGCCGAACAACCGGCACGCCGCGGACTTCCGGCGACCGGTTGTCGCCGGAACAGGTCCGTATCATACCCGCTCGGCAGTGCGCCCGCGGCAATCGTCGGCGCCGGGGCAGGACCCGGATTCAGGCGGTCGAGCGCGTGTTGATCTCCACCCAGTAGCGGTAGGCAAATCCCATCAGCATCAGTCCGAACACAAAGTAGATCGGCTGCAGCAGGTGAACCAGGCCGATCATGGCGACTTGCGCGACGATCCAGACCGTGAGGATTGCTCCGGCCAGAAATGCAAACGTCGACGCCTTCTCGTGATTTATCAACAGGAGCGTCGCCGCCAGAAGGTTGGAGCCACCGACGACAATCAGCAGTATGTAGCCCGGCACGACGTAGCTTGAGAACGGAGTGCCTTCGAGCCAGGCCGTGTCCATTCCGAGGCCCGCCTCGGCAATCAGACCGACCCCTCCGGCCACGGCGCCCACACCGATAAATATGCTGAGAACAATGAGTGCGATTCGGTTCATGACAACCTCCCGCATATCAGGCTATCCTCAGCTCAATTCTGAGCCTCGTGTAGTGTCAACGGTGCGGAAGTTTGCTCGACGGCGTATCAGGAGCATTACGAATCCGATCGGCCGAATGCTCTGCATGCCGCATTTGACACCGGCGTGATATGCTTTGTCATCGCTACACGAGGTAGCGTGGCAAGCCCCCGTGTTAGTGCGGGGATCAGAAAGGACGTGGGACTCCCATGGCTACAGGTACGATCATTACTATCCGCGACGACAAGGGCTTTGGTTTCATTGCCCCAGGTGGTGAGAAGGGCAACGATGTCTTCTTCCACCGCTCCGCCGTTGTGGATACCGAGTTCGAGCAGCTGCGCGAGGGCCAGGAAGTCAGCTTTGACGAAGAGCCCGATCCGCGCAACCCAGCGCGGCAGCGCGCAGTCAACGT
>SKKR01000513.1 GCA_007123655.1 Thermomicrobiaceae bacterium | reverse complement strand
TCCTGGACACGCACTCCGTGATCTCGGATGTCGCGCTGGTGTCAACGCATCGAGGGCCGATCGCGATGCGCTCGTCGACTCGTCCGGACGAGATCCAGCACGCGACCGTGCAACTCGGTTCGGTCAGCAGCACCGCGGAGGCCGTCGCCAGAGCGACTGTCTATCACTTCTACGGGATCGATGTCGTCGACTGGGTGCGGTCCGGTCAGGAGTCGGATGTCACGATCCGGGAGTCAGTCGACGCGCTGGTTGGAGCGAGCGACGGGTACAGCGAGGACCTGGTGCGCGCCTGGTTCATTCTTACGTCCCTCGCGCTACCAACCCATCTGCTGATTGCCCCGACCCAGTTGGTGACCGAGGACCAGTCTGGGGTCGAACACGTTGCCGGGACGCTCCGATCCGCTGTGCGTGCCAGTGACGATCGCCGCCGGGAGCTTCGCAGGAACGTCTCCGATGATCTGGGTATCGAACGGGAACTGGTTACGGAGTTCTTCAACGATCAGACGACGCGGTTGACGCGTAACGGACGGAAAGGGTGGCTCGATCTTGTCAACCGAGTTGCCCGACCGCTTAGTCTCCAGCCAGGTCCAAGCCCGGATGTGGTGTCGTTCGGCCTATCCCGGGACGATCAGGAATGACGAAACCGCTTCCGCTCCGAGTCTATTCCTCCGCATCCTGCTCCTCATCATCAAGAGAGACCGTGTATGCACGTGTCATCCCGGCGTACTTATCCGCGCCGAGATGATGTACGAGGGTCAGTTCATCCTCGGCAACCCAGCGGTCATTGAAGTAGTCGGTGTCAGCCTCGGCGTAAAGGATCTGGCCAACGAACAGGTCATGGTCGGCGAGTGAGAAACGTTCCACCACGCCGAGTTCGATGCGCGCCACGCACTGGGCGATTCCCGGTGCCTCGATCTGGTGAGGATCGATCGGCGTCAGGCCGGCGGCCTCGAACTTGTCCAGTTCATGACCCGAGTGGGTCCCGCAATAGTGGACCGCTCGAACCTGATCCATGGTCGGTACGTTGACACCGAACATCTCGGACTTGCTCACCAGATCGTGAGTTAGACGTCCGGGATGGATTGAGACCGTGATCAGGGGCGGATCGAACGAAAGCGGACTGAGCCAGGCTGCGGTCATAACGTTCGGGTGACTGCGGAACATGCTGGTAAGCATAACGGTCGGCCCTGGCTCCAGCAGCCGGAGCCCGGCGGTCGGTTCGATCGCGCGCATGCTCATCGCCGCGCGTCCCTGTCCTCGGATTCGAGCGGAGCGCCGGCCAGGATTCGTCGGTAGACCTCATAGTACCGTCTCGCAACGCTCGCCTGCGTGAAGTGGTCAAGTACACGCTGGCGCGACCATCTTCCAAGCTCGGTTCGCAACTCATCATCCGAGGTAAGCTGCTCGAGCTTGTGCGTGAGCGCATCCACGTTTTCTTCCGGAAAGACGAGATCACGGTTCCCGATCACGTTGGGGATCTCTCCGGAATCGGACCCGAGCACCGGAACGCCGCAGGACATCGCCTCGATGATTACCCGACCGAACTGCTCCTTCCAGTTCGGCCGCGATCGGGATGGCACAACGAGCACATCCAGCGAGCGCAGGGTCGCGGGCATATCGGCCGGGGCGACCGCGCCGCGGAACGTTACCCGATCCCGAATGCCACGATAGCTGGCAAGATGCTCCAGGCGGCTCCGCTCACTGCCGTTCCCAACGATTTGCACCTGAACCGAGCGGGATTTCATCCGGGAAACCGCTTCAATAAGCAGGTCAGCTCCTTTTTCGCGAACCAGCCGGCCGGCAAACCCGACCATCGGGCGGTCTTTCGGCTCCCTGCTATCCGGTGTGTAGATCTCCGGGTCCACGCCGAACTGCGGAATGACATCAAGCGGGCCGCGGAACCCCTTCTTGCGAAGTACGCCGACCGCTTCCTGGTTGCCGGCGATACCGGCCGCGCAGAGCCGGTAGTTGATCAACTCGATAACGCGGAAGGGCGGAGGATACCGCCGGTACAGGTTCTGCCAGGAGAAGAAGAGCACCTTCGCACCGGCCAGCCGGCCGAGCGTCGCGGCGTGGAGGGTCACGAAGTTATACGGTTCTTCGTCCACGTGAAGAATGTCCGGCCTGAACGAACGGATCAGGCGCCCGATTCCGGGGTAGTAGTGAATATGATGTCGCCCGTTGAATCGCATTGGAGTCTCGATGAGGTGATATCCATCTGTATACGCGCGTTCCAGCCGTTGAACGCCGACGCGCTCCTCATACCAGTACGGAGGCACGACAGCCACCAGCTCCACGCCCGGCAGCGCGGCGAGTTCTTCCAGCTTCCGCTGGTACATGCCGACAACCAGCGCTTTTGAGATTATGAGGATGCGCACAGAAATCCCTGTCACTCCCTGGCTGCTAGTGTCGTGATTCGAGCACCTGCCGGTAGACCTCACGGGTTCTCATCGCGGTTCGCTCCCACGAGAACTTCGACGCCTGCTCCAATCCTTGCTGGCTCAGCCGGCGCTGCAGATAACGGTCGTTCATAACCGTGCTGATCGACCCGGCAATCTTTTCAGGCACTGGATCGACCAGAATCCCACCTTCCCCGACAACCTCCGGCAGGCTCGAGCGGTTGGAACAGACCACCGGTGTTCCGCACGCCATCGCCTCCAGCGGGGAGAGTCCGAACCCCTCGTACAGTGACGTGAACACGTAAAGGTCCGCAATGTTGTAAAGCCGCAATTTGTCCGCCTCGGAAACCCGACCAGGCAGCACCACCCGATCGCAAACACCCAGCTGTTCGATGATCGGTTCCAGCGGCGGATAGAGACGCCTGTTACGGCTATGCGCCGCGCCGGCAATCACGAGCCGGATATCCGGATCCAGATCCGGAAGGGCGGTTGCAAACCCCCGGAGAAGGGTTTCGATGTTCTTGCGCGCGTCCAGCCCCCCGACATTGAAGATAACCGGACCCGGTAGCTCGAGACGGGACCGGATTTCGGCGTCCGCGTCGTCATCGTGGCTCGGACGGAACTTGTCATCGACCGCAAGTGGCACGACGACTATGCGCTCCCGGTCGATGCCCAGGTGCCGTTCGATGTCACGTCTGGAGCACTCGGAATCCGTAAGAATGACCGCGGCCCGTTTGCTCGCGTGAGAAACAATCCGCAGATAGGCGCGCATGCTCGCGCTACTTCGATATTCTGGATACACGAACGGAATCACATCGTGAATCGTAATGATGACGGGCGTTCGGGCAAACATCGGAGCCGCAAAATGTGGTGAGTGAACGGCACGAACGTTCGCACGATCAGCCGCTCTGACGATTCCGCGCTGCTCCCACCAGATCTTCAGCCACTTGCCGTTGCGAAAGCCCGCCGGAGGACGTACCTTACCGGAGTCATGATCTGCGATTCCCCGGTACGCTTCGGAATCAGGCACGAGCAACCGCACCTCTGGTGTTTGCTCGCCGCCACAACGAAATGTACGCCAGAGATTGTTGGCGTACATCCCCACTCCGGTCGTCGCTTGATCGAGGAACAATCCGTCGAAGCCGACGGCATCGGTCGTATCGTTCATCACGCCCGGGATTATAGCAGAGGGCCCATGCGTTACAGATTCCGGGAATCAGCAACGGCGGGGTCGTTTGACCCCGTCAACGCTGATTCACTATAGTTGCATTCGTGGGTGTCAAGTCCGACATCCGACAACACTAATCGAACGAAGGAGTCACATAAATGTCGAAACCTGTCGAGGTAAAGGACGCCACATTCCAGTCAGAGGTTCTGGAGTCAGACGTCCCGGTACTGGTTGATTTCTGGGCGAAGTGGTGCGGACCATGCCACATGATCGCGCCCGTGCTGGAAGAGATTGCCCAGGAGAAGACCGGCACGCTGAAGATTGCCAAGGTCAACGTGGACGAGAACGGGATGAGCGCCCAGCAGAACGGCGTCACCAGCATCCCGACCATGGTTTTGTTCAAGAACGGTGAACCGGTAGAGCGGATCGTTGGCGCCCAGCCAAAAGAACGACTGCTCGACCAGTTGAATCCGCACCTGAACTAGCATCGTCGCAAGATGATCCGGGACCGGTTGCGGTTCCATCGCTCTGAACCGACCTCCAGTCCACTCCGAGCGCGAATCGAATGATCCCCGGAGAGCGCAACCACCTCGCCGGGGATCTTCGTTTCCGGAAAACCGGAGGATTACGACTCGGGATTAGGATCCCCGGCTGGCGCGCGGGTGATCGACTCCGACAACGTGTCCAGTTCCCGGCGGAGGTCGTCCACGTCCGCAAAATGCCGATACACGGACGCGAACCGAATGT
>SKKR01000534.1 GCA_007123655.1 Thermomicrobiaceae bacterium | reverse complement strand
TGGCGCCGGGTTCGGTGATCCTGGACATGGCCGGTGAGATGGGCGGCAACTGCGAGGTGACGACACCTGGCGAGACGACGGTCGTCCATGGCGTGACAATTATGTCACCGTTCGAGCTTCCGACACGATTGCCGTTTCACGCCAGCCAGATGTACGCCCGCAACATTGCGACGTTGCTGGAGCACATCGCCCCGGAAGGCGCGCTCGAATTCGATATGGAAGACGAGATAACCAGAGGCGTGGTGCTCACCAGGGACGGTGAGGTGCTGCACCAGCCGACCCTGGACTGGATGAAAGAGAATGAGAAGGAGGAGACTGCGTGAGTCTCGAATTTGTACTCGCGGTCTACGTGTTCCTCTTGACGGTCTTCCTGGGGATCGAGCTGATCAACCGGGTGCCCGCAACGTTGCACACCCCGCTGATGTCGGCAACGAACGCGATTCATGGCATCGTGCTCATCGGAGCGATGCTGGTGGCCGGCGCGGCAGATACGACGCTGCTTCACATCCTTGGTCTGGTAGGGGTGATCCTCGGCGCCGGTAACGCCGTCGGCGGATTTGCGGTGACCGACCGGATGCTGGAGATGTTCAAGAAGAAGCCGGTGGAGGGGCAGTAATGGAGGACCTTCGCGAATCCACAATACATGTTGCCTACATCATCTCCGCCGTCCTCTTCATTATCGGCCTCAAACGTCTCAGCGCACCTGCGACGGCCCGTCAGGGGAATCAACTCGCCATAGCAGCAATGGTGATTGCGTTCCTGGTCACACTTATCGACAGGGAAATCGTGACCTACTGGGCGATCATCATTGGGACCCTCATCGGCGGTGGTATCGGGCTCTATCTGGCCCGGGCGGTACAGATGACGGCAATGCCGCAGCTCGTTGCGTTGTTCAACGGCATGGGCGGCGGGACAGCAGCCGTCATCGCAGTGGGCGAGTTCATCAAGTTCGCTCGGGACGGCGAAGTGGCCGTTGGCGAAGCACTGGCAGTGTCATTCGGTGTGACAGTCGGCTGCATTGCGTTCACTGGAAGTCTGGTGGCAGGTGGGAAGCTGCACGAGCTTCTCCCCAGTGGGGCGATCCGAAGCCCGATCCAGATGCCGGTCAGCATTCTGCTCCTGCTGGGCGTTGTGGCCACCTGGGTCGTGCTCGTGGGCTTTGACGGTGGCAATACAACCGTCTGGGCCATGTTCGCCATTGCACTGATTCTCGGAGTTGCGCTGGTGATCCCGATCGGCGGCGGGGACATGCCGGTGGTCGTGGCGCTGCTGAACTCGATGACCGGGCTCGCGGCCGCCGCGGCGGGATTCGTGCTGGATAATCAGATCCTGGTGATCGCCGGCGCACTGGTTGGTGCCTCCGGTATGCTGCTGACGATTCTGATGAGCCGGGCCATGAACCGGCCGTTGAGCAACGTGTTCTTCGGTGCGTTTGGCGCAGCGGGAGCCAGTGGCGCCACGGCCGACGCCGAGGCAAAACCAATCCGCGAAACGACCCCGGACGACGCCGCGGTGATGCTCGGCTACGCACAGAGCGTCATCATCGTACCTGGCTACGGTCTGGCGGTTGCCCAGGCGCAGCACGCCATCCGGGAACTCGCCGATGAACTGGACAAACGCAACGTCACCGTCCGCTACGCAATCCACCCGGTGGCCGGACGCATGCCGGGGCACATGAACGTCCTGCTGGCCGAGGCGAACGTTCCGTACGATCAGCTCTTCGAAATGGAGCAGATCAACAGTGAATTCCAGCGTACCGACGTCGTGCTGGTCGTCGGCGCGAACGACGTCGTCAATCCTGCGGCACGTAGTGACACCAGCAGTCCGATCTATGGCATGCCGATCCTGAACGCAGACCAGGCGCAATCGATCATTGTGATGAAGCGATCGATGAAACCGGGCTTCGCCGGGATCGAGAACGAGCTCTTTCACCTGGACAAGACGCGAATGCTCTTCGGTGACGCGAAGGACACACTTGCCGAGGTCATCGGGTCGGTGAAGGCGGTTTAGCGACGGGCGAATTGCGTGTCTCCTGATCGGGGCGGCCTTGCATGGTCGTCCCGATTTCTCCTGGTTCGTTGCCAGATGATAACTCTAACGGTCATGACACGCCTGTGGAACGTTGTGCGCTCTCACGCCAGGCGGATCACGTAGAATCGGACCGGCATGTCGACCCGACGGAGGAGGGTAGTCAGATTCCGGACCGGTCAGTTCTGTTAATACACCTTTCCCTCCTGTGTGTCGCGCTCTTCTGGGGTTCCAACTTCGTATCCATCAAGCACCTGCTGGAGACCATCAGTCCCGGCAACGTGGTGGTGCTCCGTCTGTTACTCGCCTCACTCGTCTTCCTGCCGATCGTGTTCTATCTCGCTCGTGGTCTCCCACGGGTCGAGCGTACAGACGTGCCGATGCTGCTCCTGATTGCCGTCCTCGGCATCACGATCAATACATCGGCGATCGCGTTTGGCACACAATTGATTCCAGCGGCAGTTGCCAGCCTGATCGTCACCGGTAATCCGGTCTTTACCGCAATCATCTCGCGCATCCTGGTTGGAGAACCGATGACAGTTCGCAAAGCGATCGGCGTGGTGATTGCCTTCTGTGGGTTCATGATCGTCCTGCTGTATGGCGGCCAGGAAGCCGAGTTCAGCGTGCAGAACGCACTCGGAGTGATTATCACGATGGGTGGTCCGCTGGCCTGGGCGTTTTACACCGTGCTCAGCAAGCCGCTGCAGGGACGCTACCACCCGGTGCAGTTCGTCGGGCTGACAACGGTTGTCGGGACGCTGCCGCTGATTCCGTTTGTCGTCTGGAATCTCGATCTCGTGACCGTAACGCTGGAATTTGGCTGGACGCAGTGGCTGGCGCTCATCGTCAGCGCGGTACTGGCGCTCGTGGCAGCGTATCTGCTCTGGTATCGAGGTCTCAGTATTCTGGAGCCAACGCAGATCGCGGTCTATGTCTATCTCGTCCCGGTGTTCGGGGCTTTGGGGGCCTGGCTCCTGCTCGGCGAGCGCATTACGATCTTCGTATTGCTCGGCGGCGCGACGATCCTGACCGGTGTCATCATTACGAATACGAGCCGGAGTGGGCCAGTCGACCGCTGGTTGCGGCTTTACCGCGGGCAACGGGCCTCGCGTCCGGCCGAAGATGAACTCGATTAATGGAGGCAGTCACCGATGAGCGAGCTTACGCACTTTGACGAGCACGGTCGCGCCAGGATGGTGGACGTTGGCGGGAAGGACGAAACGAGGCGGCGTGCAGTCGCTCGAGGTGAGGTCCACATGAAGCCTGACACCCTGGCGATGATCGAGGCGGGCGAGGCCGGAAAGGGTGACGTGCTGGGGGTCGCCGAGATCGCTGGGATCATGGCAAGCAAGCGGACGTCCGAACTGATCCCTCTGTGCCACCCCTTGCCATTGACGTCGGTCCAGCTCATGCTTTCGCCAGATCGGGCCCGAGGCGTCGTGGAGATCGAAGGGACGGTCGAGACGACCGGCAAGACTGGCGTCGAGATGGAAGCGCTGACCGCGGTCAGCGTGGCGGCACTGACCGTCTACGACATGGTCAAGGCGGTCGACCGGGGCATGGTCATCGGTGATATCCGGCTCGAGGAGAAGACCGGCGGAAAATCCGGAGACTGGAAACGAGGCTAGCGTCCGGCAGGCGTGACTTCGCCGGCGATACCGCCTCCGAGCAGGAGAGGTCCATCGTAGAGAACGACTGCCTGGCCAACCGCCAGCGGGGGTCCCGGCTCGATGAACTCCACCCGATCGCCGGTCAGACGAACCGGGAATCGCGGTCCCTGATAGCGGATTCTGGCTTCGACGGTCTGCGGGATCTCCCCATGATAGATCGGATCTTCGAGCATCGCCGCGGCAGTGAGAATACGCTCCTTCGTCGCGACGTGTACTGCCCCGCTCTCCGGGTCGATGGACGAGATGTACTTGCGCTCGGGCGTGGTGATATTCCACTGCAACCCGCGGCGCTGGCCGATCGTGACGTAGGCAATACCAGGGTGTTCCCCGACGACCCGACCGCCCTCGTCGATCATCGGTCCCGGCTTCCCGGTGTACGGACGGGCATCGGATACGAGATTCCCCACCCCACCTGCTGTCTTGGCAAAGCAGAGGTCGACCGACGACGCCTTCTTCGCGACGTGCAGGTTCCCGGTCGTGGCCAACTCGCGAACGGTCTGCTTGTCCAACTCGCCCAGCGGAAATCGCAGCCGATCGAGATCGTCGTTTGTCAGGCTATAGAGGGCGTAGGACTGATCGCGTCTCGGGTCTTCGCCTTCGGCCAGGAACCACCGATCG
>SKKR01000107.1 GCA_007123655.1 Thermomicrobiaceae bacterium | reverse complement strand
GGTGCATCAACCAAGTGGGTTTCTATCGGTAACGCCAGGTGTGACCCGGGGGCAGGGAATTGAGTTCACGAAACTCGCGTACTGCTCGTAGCGGAAAAATCGCTGACCGCCTCGCGGCAGCGCGCCAGTATCGCTTTGTCGGCCGGGAGAGCGAACTGGAACTGTTCCGCTCCTCGCTTGACCAACCGGAGCCGCCATATTCCGTCCTTTTCGTCCACGGCCCCGGCGGGCTCGGAAAGACGACGCTGCTCAGAGAGTACGAACGGATTGCCGCGGAATTCGACGTGCCCGCAATGTGGCTCGACGGTCGCGTCACTGAGGCTTCGCCGCCTGGCTTTCTGATGAGCCTGGCATCGGCAATGGGTCTGTCAGGAGAACGATCACCGCTGGACGATCTCGATGCTGACTGGCGCGGGGTACTTTTCATCGATACCTTCGAGTTGCTCACCCCGCTTGAAGGCTGGCTTCGCGACGTGTTTCTGCCACAGATGCCCGCGCACAGTCTCGTCGTCATCGCCGGACGTACCCCGCCGTCCGCCGACTGGCGCGCGGAGCCTGGATGGTCTGAGTTGATACGAGTGCTTCCGCTGCGTAACCTGGGACCGGACGAGATTCAACGCTTCCTGTCGACAAGAGATGTCCCTGACGACAAACTCCAGTCGGTGCTGGATCTCACCTACGGGCACCCTCTCGCGCTGTCGCTTCTCACCGATATCGTTAAGCAGCAGGCGGAGTTCGAGCTGGGTGACCTTTCCGATCATCCAGACATCATTCGAACGCTGGTAGAACAGTTTGTCCGTGGCGTCCCATCGGCCAGGCATCGCCAGGCAATTGACGTCTGTGCCCACGCCCGGGTTACGTCGGAGGCGCTGCTGGCAAGCGTCTTCGGTGATCGTGCTGGGCCCGGGCTGTTCGACTGGTTGTGCGATCTTTCGTTCATCGAGACCGGCACTGAGGGCATCTATCCGCATGACCTCGCCCGAGACGTACTGGAAGCCGACCTTCGCTGGCGGGACGAGAACGCATTCCGACAAGTCCACCTGCAGATTCGCAATCACATTGTCGAGCGGCTTCGGCGTTCGGAAGGGCGTGAGCAACAGCGCGCATTCTTCGATATTCTGTTCCTCCATCGTCACAACCCTTTCATGAAGCCGTACTATGACTGGAAAGCGCTCGGAACGGCATACGCTGAGCCCGCAACAAGCGAAGATCACCCTGAAATAATCAAGATTGTGCGCAACTCACTGGGGCGAGACTCGGCCCGGATTGCCGAGTACTGGCTGAAGCGCAGTCCTGAATCATTCATAGCCTTCCGGACGACGAGTCAGGAACTCCTCGGAATTGGCTGCGTGCTGACCTTGGGCGACTTCCGGGAAGAGGATGTCGAATTCGACCCGGCGATCCGGGCCGCCTGGCGGTTCGTTGAGGCCAATGGGCCGCTTCGTCCAGGGGAAGTGATGATGCTGACCCGGTTCGGAATGGATATTCATGGACGCCAGGACAACGGTCAGATCGCCAACATGCTTGCGCTTGCGTTCACGACCTATATCCTGACGCAACCGAATCTGGCCTGGAGTTTCCTGGTTACGCCAATCCCGGAGTTCTGGCATGCCACCTGGGTCTACCTGAACCAGTTCCGGTCACCGGAGGCGGACTACGAGGTCGACGGAATTCACTTCGCCGTATACACGCACGACTGGCGGGCTGAAACGGCTCTCGAGTGGCTGGAAACGATGGGCCACCGCGAGACTGACACCGAACTGCGGCTGGAATCGCTCGAGTCTGCTCGCCCGGCTCCCATCGTCGTTCTCTCCGAATCGGCATTTCGGGACGCGGTTCGGCAGGCGCTGCGTGACTTCACACGGCCCGGATCTCTCCGGAAGAATCCTCTGATGCGGTCGCGACTGATTGCCGGGGACACCCACGAACATGATGATTCAGGTGAACTGCAAGCCCTCATTCAGCAGGCCGCCGAAACGCTGCGTGGCAACCCGAGAGAAGAACGCTTCTACCGGGCGATTCACCGAACCTACTTTGAGCCTGCTCCGTCACAGGAGGCGGCCGCGGAAGCCCTGGATCTGCCCTTCAGCACGTACCGTTACCACCTGGGAAAGGGAATCGAACGCATCACCGAATGTCTCTGGGAGCGGGAGTTGGACCCCGGTAGTCACGCCCCCGAATCGTAGGTCCGGGATCCCCTGCGCCTGCTACTTCATCACGAATTCGACAGAAATTCGGCAGAGATTTGTCTGGTGGACGATTGCTCATCGTCCTACGCTGTCCCACAGAACCGGCCCAACAGATCCTGTCAGGCACTCATCGCATCAATTCGATGCCTGTGCCGCAAATAGAAGGGACAGCACGATGGCCCAGGTGCGACACCCACTCCACCCTCGAAAACGGAAAGGGTCTGCAGGACGAAAGATCAAGCCAGGTCAGCACGTGAGCTGGCTCTATGGTGGCGCGATCCCGCACGTTCACGGCGGCGAGGTACGTGAAGCGGCGCCGCGCTTGAAGGTAACCAAGCTTTACGGCGGAGCAATTCCGCATCCATACGTTGCATGAATCGAAACGCGGGCCGACAGGAGGTTAAAACGATGTCAACCACCACCACTGGAACTACCAGAAGTCTCGCCGAATCCGTCCAGTCCTACCCGCTTCTGGATGCCCTGGTCAACCGCCGCTCGCGCCGGTTCGGCCGGGGGTTCACGCTGAACGGCGGACCGCTGGCTTACGAGAGCCAGCGCGATCCGGAACCGCTGACGATCGAGGAGGAAGCCGCACTCGCGTTTGCCGCCTGTGGGATCACCGGATTCAACCTCGCTGACGTTCCGTATCAGACTGGAGACGTCCCGGAAGCCGGCGGTGGCAATATGTGGACGCAGTTTCTGGGCCGGACGGTACCGAGCCCCGACGCCGTCAGTGCGGTCGCCGTGTTTGTGATCAACGACGACGGCGCCTGGATGCTCAAACGCCCGCAGGACTACGAGCGCGATGAGATCGCCGGCCTGGCAGAATCGGCCAGGACAGGCAACCTGGCCGATCTCTACGAGCGGAGCCGTGTACGCGTCGCGGACGGGCGCGTGGGCGTACCGCGGGAGTTCTCGTACACGCTACCGGTGAACAAATGGTCCACGAACCAGCCCGGGTCAACCTACTTCCTGCCGATCGCCGAGCAGTCCGAGTTCATGATCAATGTACTGCTGACGGCGTTCGACGATGAGTGGGCGGCCTTCACGCTGGACGATCGCAACATGTTCCGGCCGGCGGGAGTCGGGAAGTACGCCCGCTCGAAAGGCGGCCACCTCAATGACGATCCCGCTGATCAACGCATCATGCCGGTCACCCACTGCGAAACGCTCTGCTACGAACTCCTGGCGGTTGAGACCGGCGCGATCATCCAGAACCTGGGGCTCATGACCCAGGCGCTTGGGCTCGGCGGGTTCCCGCACTTCGTCAGTCACCCGTTCGGCTGGTATCAGGCGCTCGGATTCCGGATGCAGGACATCCCGACCTCGAAGGTGTCGGCGCTCGGCCCGCTGATGAAGCTCGGCCTGAAGGCGATGAAGCGGGACCTTCCGATGCCGACGGCAGTCGGACTGGAGCGAGGCGGCGAGGTGCTGCTGAAACCGTATTGCCCGCCGTACTACCGGTGCATGCAAGACGCGGTGCTGGCGTTCGTGGAGTCCAAGTATGGAGAGGGAACCGGGACGTTCCGAGACGGCGGCGCGGCCACCGCCTGGCGGGACGGGGAGACGGTTCAGCGCGGGATCCCTCGTCCGTCGGACAAGGCGATACAGGCGACGATCGACTTCTGCGAGTACATCTACGCCCGGCACGGACGGTTCCCGGCCGCGAACGGTCCCTTCCGGACGACGGTCGCGTATCAGGCGCATGAACTGGATCCGGACTTCTACGAACGATTCTACCGGGAGGACGCCCTTTCCGAGACCCAGCGAGCCCGCGGGTGAGGGCGTCTCCGGCCGGCCCGGTGAACCGGGGATGATTACCACACACGTAGGGGCCGGCGACCCGAGCCTGTCTCAAAATTCACCCTGCAATCCAGCATTTGCGGATAAAATGAGGCAGTCCGGTCCGATCGCAGGTGTTGCTGAGGAGGTCCTGTGCCACGTCGATCCTTCAACCGGGAGCAGGTGCATCTGTTGCCACCATCGTTCGACGAATGGGTTCCGGCAGATCACCCGATCCGCTTCGTTGCGATCTTCGTCGATGGCCTGACGCGGCAGGAGTGGCTGGAGATCGGGATTTGTCCGGAGGGTGAGCGTCGAGGCGCGCCAGCTTATGATGCCCGATTGC
>SKKR01000219.1 GCA_007123655.1 Thermomicrobiaceae bacterium | reverse complement strand
TCGTACATCTCCCCGATCTTCTTCGGCTCGAACGGGATGCCGATCTTCTCGTAATCGGCCCGTTTTCCGAGACCCGTTCCAAAGATTACGCGTCCGTTCGACATCCGATCGAGTGTGGCGATGTCCCGGGCAACCTGCCAGGGCTGTCGCCGGGCCAGTGGTGTGATCCAGGTACCGAGATTGATCGTTTTCGTGCGTGTCGCCACTCCGGCCAGCACGATCCACGGATCTGGAAACGGCTGGTACTCTGGTGCGGTCCAGTCTCCATCAACCGAGACCCATGGAGTCTCTTCCCGGTCCGGGGGTGGAGGGTTGATCAGCAGGTCGTATGGGAAGAAGCCATCCCACCCCGCTTCTTCCGCTGCGACGGCATAGTCGACCAACAAGTGGACGTCGTCTCCGACGATGTCGTTCGGCATGATCAGGGCATGTTTAACGCTTGTGCTCGCCATTCCCAAGTTCTTCCCCCTGCTTTGCAGTGATTACGAGATGCCGATTCGCTGGTGCGCATCGAACAGGCCGTGCGGGTCGTATCGCTGCTTGATCTCGCGCAATCGCTCGAAGTTGGCACCGTAAGACTCTTTGAACTCGTCTCCGGCATCGACTGGAAGATAGTTGACGTATCCTCCACCGGTCGAGAACGGTTCCATTGCTTCATGAAACCGTCTCGCCCAATCGATAACCTCGGCGTCCCGGCTTTCATCCGCCCAGCCCCCAAAGATCCCGAGCCCGAACCTGGCATTGCGGTGAGCGAAGGCGGTAGCAGCTTGATCTACTTCGCTGATGGCGCCGTCCATCGCTTCAAAGTCAAAGGCAGTGAACTCTCCAGGGAACGGCTCGGTGTGCGCGAGAATCGTGTCGATTGCCTCATCCGATAGATCCGAAAGATAGTGGGATTTCCAGTAGTAGCGGGCGCCTTTCGGGAAACCGGCATCGAAGTTGGATTGAAGGGCGGTGAACTGCATCGGCATGACGGCACTCAGGATCGGGTTCCCGAACGATGCCACTTTCCGCAGTGGCGTATTCTCCTCAGTTGCTTCGCTCCGCGAATCGTTCGCCACGAGCCCAACCGCGATCTTGCCGTGATGTTCCTCGGGGAACGGCGGCATCGGGGGGACTCGCAGGACCAGGCAGACACAAAAAATTTCCTTTGGCGCGTCAGCCACGAAATCACGGTAGAACTGCAAAACCTCGCGCGCATCATCGAACAGATGGAAGCTCTGAGCGGTGAGGATTTCCGGACCGACTTCATGAAGGCGGAACTCAAACGAGGTCACCACGCCAAAGTTCCCCCCGCCTCCGCGGAGCGCCCAGAACAGATCAGGGTTGTCGTTTTCGCTCGCGCGTACGAGAGATCCATCGGCGGTGACGACGTCGGCAGCCAGCAGATTGTCCACGGTCAGCCCGAAACGTCGCGCCAGGTGACCGTAGCCTCCCCCAAGGGTCAGACCAGCGACGCCGGTGCGCGAGTCGGTGCCGGACGGAACCGCCAGGCCGAACTTCTGGGTCTCGTGGTCGAGATCTCCCAGCCGTGCGCCGGCCTGGACCTGCGCGGTCTTCAGTTCTGGATCGACGAGGACGCCGTTCATTTCCGCCAGGTCGATCAGCAGGCAGTCATCGCTCACGGCTTTGCCGGCGACACCGTGCGCGCCTGCTTTGACGCGGATTGGCAAGCCGTTGTCCCGGGCAAAGTTCACGCAGGTGATAACATCTGCGGTTCCCGTACACTGAGCTATCATTGCGGGTTTACGGTCGATCATCCCGTTATGAAGCGCTCGGGCCTCGTCGTAGCCCTGGTCATTCGGGGTCAAAACGTTCCCGCGCATCTGAGCGGCGAGTGCTTCAGTGATCGTTGTATCCAGCATGGTCACTCCTTACTGTTCCAGATTTCGGATAAGGGGGAGCGCGTACCAGCGCCCCCCTGATCGCTGTTTGCCTTCGGTCACCCGTCTACGTCGATGCGGACGACCTGGCCCATGCCCGGCGGCGTGCCGAGATTGGAGACGTACAGCTCGTCGTCCGGCCCGATAGCCAGGCCAGTCGCGAACGCGAGTTCCTCGACCGGGATGACGGTACGGGAGCCGTCATGCTCGATCCGGTAGAGGGTCGACGCCAGCGTGGCCGGGTCGTCCGGATCCACGTTCAGGAATCCGCCCGAAAGGAGTTCGAGAACGTAGAGCCGGCCTTCACTGTCAAAGGCAACATCAATGACATGGGTGAACTCGTCTGCAACTGTCTCGGCTTCCCCATCCAGCGCGACCTTGGCAACCACGGACCCGCCAACCGGGAACGGGAATCCGGTCAGGTTACCCATGTAGTAGTCCCCGTCAGGACCTTCTTCGATGCCGGTCGGGACGAAGTCGGCCGGCATCTCGCCCGGTCCGTCCGGTTCCTGCAGCTCGTCCGGAATTGGCGCGATGATGTCGTCGAAATCGTGCAGCGGCGTGATCTCCCCGTCGAGCGTGACGTAGAGGACTGAATCCATCGCGGAGTCTGACACAACCAGATTTCCGGACGGTGCGACTGCGGCCGAGAACGGATTGCTCTCGATCGCCTCTTTGTCGACATCTTTCTCGTGCTCGTACTGGAAGATGTCCGCGATCTCGGTCAGATCATCCTCATTGTCCACGCGCAGGATTCGGCCGAAGGTGCCCAGTTCTTCATGAGCGCCGAGCGCACCGACGACGATGAACATGTCGCCGTCCTCGTTGAACGTGAGGTCCTGGGTTCCGTAAACGGTGTCGTCGGTTTCGATTGATGGTAGCCCTGTCACGACAGGCGTCACGTCACCGTTCGCGATCCGGGTGATCTGCGCGCTGTTACCAGTGCAGAATTCCGCTCCCTCGTAGAGCATCTCCGGACCGGCAAAGCAGTTGTCACCACCTACGCCGGACTCGGCCACGTAGACCGTGCCGTCGTCAGTGACATGAAGACCGCGCGGGCTGTCCAGGCCTTCCGCCAGAACGGTGAGTTCGGGCTGAGGCGGTTCCGGTTCAGCCCTCAGCTCCAGTAGTTCCGCACCTAGACGACCGAGCAATACCTGATGTTCCGGATCGTTGTCCGGATGGTATTCAAACCGGGCCCGTTCAAACCACTGGGTCAGCACGGTGTCTCCGTCCGGGTTCGTTTCCATCTGCGCCGGGGAGATCGGATACCCGAACAACGCCAGCGACTCACGCAACGAGACGCCTTCGTCGCCGAAGTCCAGGCCGTGGCTGGACCAGTAGTCATAAAACTCGGGCGCAATCGCGTGTCCGGTCTCTTCGAAGTAGTTCGGGTCGTTTGGATCGGCTTTCGGGAAATCGAACCAGTTGATGCCCATCTCCAGCAGAACTTCGTTCCCGATCCGGCCAAGCAGGACTTCGTACGGCGTTCCTGCGAGGTCCGGATGGTGTTCCAGTCGCTCTCGTTCGAAGTACTGGGTCTCATAGACCTCGCCGGTGTCGAGGTTTTCCTCTGGCGCGGCATCCGTAAGTGGGATGCCGAAGATCGGCAGCCCGCCGTGCGCGTTCCAGTACTTCTCGAACACGTCGCAGAGGTTCTGGCTCGTCTCTTCGAAGAACGTACAGTCGTCAACCGGCGCCGATGGCTCGGCAGACGGTTGGGCAGCGGCGACGCTCACACTCGCCAGCACGACGGTGAACGCCAGTCCCACTCGCAGGATTGATTTCATTTTTCCCCCTTTCGCTCCTGCGAATCCGCTACTCGCGATGAAATGAGCTCCCGCTTGTAAAGCTGAGGGCGAGAGCGCCGCTCCGGCAAATTCTCGTGGCAAGGTGTGGCATCGGCGCTCCTTGATGTTCCTGTGTGGGAAGGAACGGGAGCGCCGATTTGCCTCATCTCGCGCCGGTAACATCGCGAGAACCTGAAGTGTCAGGATGACCCCATGATGCCCGGAATCCACTGCCGGTGCATCCATTGACTCACCCATTTGCGAGCCAGAAACCCGAAATGGGTGAGGTCACCCAATGTGCCTCAGGGCCGGTTGGAGTCGGGCTCGATTAGATGCTCGCGGACGGCGGTTGCTGCGGCAGCCGTTCGCGTGTCGACGTTGAGCTTGTGAAGGATGTGGGAAACGTGTCGCATCACGGTACGGTGAGAGATATGCAGTTCTCCGGCAATTTCCCGGTCGGACATGCCCCGGGCCAGAAGGCGGGTGACCTCCAGCTCCCGCTGGGTAAGTCCGAATGCGTCGTTTCTGGCACGCGGCGCCAGCCGGGTCAGGATCCGATCGGCGCGGTCCATGGTCGGTTGCGCCCCGAGTTCCGAGCAGGCCGAGCGTACCTCGGTGAGCATCTCCCGGGCGTCGTCCCGGTTCCCGA
>SKKR01000140.1 GCA_007123655.1 Thermomicrobiaceae bacterium | reverse complement strand
CCCGGATCTGCCCGTCTGGCCTGGAGATCCGACCGTCGGTCTGGAGGCGGCATCGCGGACGGCCAACGGCGACGCGGCAAACGTCACGCGGCTCGGCATAGGCACCCATACCGGAACCCACGTGGATGCGGAATGGCACGTCATCGACGATGGCGCAACGCTGGAGGCCCTGACTCCCGACAGGCTCATCGGTGACTGCTTCGTCGCTGATCTCACCAGCGTCACGACGCATATCAACGCAGCTGATCTCCAGAATGCCGGAATACCGGAAGAGGCATCGCGAGTGCTCCTCAAGACGCCCAACTCGGAGATCTGGTCGTCGTCCCCGGCTCAGTTCGACACGTCCTATGTCGGTATCACGCCGGACGGCGCCGAGTGGCTGGTCGAACACGGAGTAGACTTTGTCGGAATCGACTATCACTCCGTTGAACCCTACGGCGCGGATGGCATGACCCACCGGATCATTCTGGGCGCCGGACTCATCATTCTGGAGACGATCGATCTCCGGCGCGTGGAGCCTGGCCGGTACACGCTCCACTGCCTGCCGCTCAGAATCGATGGCTACGATGGCGCCCCGTGCCGGGCGGTACTCGAGACGGTCGAATGACCGGCGCTAAGGACCGACGCCTGACGGTTGGCGCCTTCGGTATGCTGACCTGGGACAAGCTCGCCATGGTTGATGCGTTTCCCGAACCGGGATCGTACCGTGTCGTGCGCCGGACGATGGAGCAATCCGGCGGCACCACCGGAAACATGGCGGTGGCACTCGCGAAGCTCGGCGTTTCGGTTTCACTTGCCTCACGCGTTGGAGACGACGAGAACGGCGCCAGAATCCTCGAGGAGCTTCAACACGCGGGCTGCGACACGGAACACGTACAGAAAACGCCGGGCACGCCCACGGATCACGGATTCATTATCGTTTCCGGATCCGGCGCAAAGGCAGACCGAAGCATTCTCTGGTTTCAGGGGGCCCGGCTCAAGCACGGTGATCACCTGCCCATTGAGCAATTCTTCGCCAGAGATCTCGTCATCGTCGACATCGACGACTTGCGCCTCCGGACGCTCCTGCTCGATCTCCCGATGCACGTGTCACCCCGGACCAGGATGTTCGGTACGCTCACCTTCCTGGCTGAGCATTCGCCGGCGCAGGCACTCGAACTGGCGCTCCGGCACGATTACCTTGCCGGGAACGCCGCGGAGATGCACTACATTACCGGAGAGTCCAGGCTCGAAGCCGCGATCGGTCGCTTTCAGGACGAAATGATCCTGTCTCAAGTTCGGTTTGCGGCGATCAGTGACGGGTCCGATGGATGTTACATGGTGACACGCAACGATGCCCGTCACGTGCCCGCCTATCTGATCGAGGCGGTTGATCCGACCGGCGCCGGCGACGCGTTCGCCGCGGGTGTGGCGTTCGGTATCCTTAACCGGTGGGAACCGCAACGAACCGGACGGTTCGCCAACGCAGTGGGAGCCCTGGCGACCAGAGCACTCGGGGCACGCTCGTCGCTCCCCGATCTGGCGGAAATCGAAGCGTTCCAGTCGACGTTCAAGAACGAGTCCAACCATGCCGACGGTAACCAGGCAAATTGAACGCGCTCGGGTGAGCGAGCTGGCGCGAAACGCCGGGCTGGACGTGACCGGCGTGACCACGGCCGCCTCGTTCGGCAGCGACCTTGGCGACATATTGGTCGATCGAATACGAAGGGGGCATCTCGACGGGTTGCCCTGGTTCACCGAGGACCGGGCACTGTTCTCCACGACCCCCGGAAACCTGCATCCCACCGCTCGCTCGATCATCGCAGTTGGCATTCCCTACTGGAATCCAGACATCCGCCACCCACGAGACGGAGTACTGCGGGGCCGGATCTCCAGATATGCCTGGGGTCGTGACTATCACAAGACGCTCAAGCAGCGAATGCGGCATCTGCACGAACTCCTCGAGTCGGAAACCGGTCGAACGATCGAGGCACGACATCTGGTCGACACCGCCCGAATCGTCGACCGGGCTGCCGCAGCCCGCTCGGGGCTGGGATGGTATGGGAAGAACACCATGATTCTGGTGCCCAGACGCGGCTCCTGGGTGATGCTGGGCGAGTTGGTCGTCGACATCGACATCCAGCCGGACATCCCGCTCAAGCCGAAGTGCGGTCAATGTACGCGGTGCCTTGATGTTTGCCCGACGGGGGCGCTGGTGGACGAGTATGTTCTGCACACGCCGTCCTGCATCTCGTTCCTGACCATTGAGCTGCGCGACGCCATTCCTCCGGAGATCCGCCCGCGACTCGGGGAATGGGTCTTCGGGTGCGATCTTTGCCAGGAGATCTGTCCCTACACAAACGCGGCGCTGCCGGAGGAGGACCCGACCTTCGAACCCCGCACGATCGATCATGCCTACCCGCCACTTCACTGGCTTTTGACCATGGACGAAGCGGAGTTCAGGTCCGCCTTCAGCGGAACCGCGGTAATGCGGGCGAAATGGGCCGGTATGGCGCGGAACGCCTCTGTCGCGATCGGGAACATCGGCTCCGAGAAGGATCTGGAGATTCTCGAGCGCACGGTTTCCAGTCACCCTGAGCCGCTGGCCCGTGGACACGCCGCATGGGCTATGGGTCGAATCAACCTGAAGGCCTCGAGCGAGGCGCTCTCGCAACTGCGAGTTCGCGAGACGGATCCTTCGGTGCGATCAGAGATCGACGCCGTCCTGAGTGGAGACGTTCAGGCAAAGCGAACCTCTCCCTGACTCGGAGGAGATCTCAGGTCTCACAGGAAACCAGCGAGACCGGCCACTTAGCCGATCCCGCTCTATGACCGATCCGCGGAAAGCGCGGAGTCTCATTCACCAGTGCGCAGGTACTCAAGCGCTCGCTCGAGTTGCGGGTCATCGCTCGGATCGTCCCGATCTTCGGGATCCGGCATTTCGACCTCGATATCCGGTGAAATACCCTGATCCTGAATCACGTGTTCGTGCGGCGTCAGCCACTCGGCAATCGTGATTCGAACAGACGACCCGTCATCGAACTGGTGTATTTGCTGGATCGAGCCCTTTCCGAGCGTGTCAGTGCCGATCACCGTCGCGCGCTCGTAGTCCTGCAGGGCGCCCGCAACAATCTCTGCCGCGCTCGCCGTACTCTGATTGACCAGGACAACCATTGGGAGGTCGTACTCCGCATCTTCACCCGGTTCGATCGAAAGCTCGGTTGGATCCTCGGCTTCAGGGTCACGACGTTCGTACAGCGCTGGGCCCTCGCCCGGCTCGACGAACCGTCCGACCATCTCCTGAGCGCCGGAAACCCACCCACCGCCGTTGTTACGGAGGTCCAGCACAATCCCTTCCGCACCCGCTTCACGGGCATCCTGGATCGCCTGATCAAGCTCCTCGGTCGTGTTATCGCCCAGCACCGTCACGGTCATGAGCGCGATATCGTCCCGCATCTCGAACATGACCGCTGGCAGCTCTATACGGGCGCGCTCGACGTTGATGCGAAGGAGATCATCCTCACCTGGACGTTCAATGGTGAGTCTCACCGAGGTGCCCTCGGGCCCACGCACCTTGCGGACGGCTTCTTCCATTGGGAGATCCTCGATCGAGACGCCGTCGACCTCTCGCACGATATCACCGGCCTGAAGGCCGGCTTCCTCCGCGGGCGACCCGCGCATAGGACTGATGATCGTCAAATTGCCATCCGGCTGGTCCACCCATACGCCGATGCCTTCGTATTCACCGCGCAGTTGCTCCCGGCTCATGCGCGTCTCGGCCGGTCGCATGAAGACGGTGTACTGATCGGGGAGACCACCGACCATGCCTTCCAGCGCGTCGTAAAGAAGCTCTCGCTGATCGATTTCCCCGTAGTAGTAGTTCTCTTCAAGCAGTTCGATTACCTCTTCGATCATCTCGAAGGTGACCTCAGGGGAATCGTTTGTGTCCCGCTCGATCGAACTGATCGTTCGTCCAAGACTGGTTTCACCGTCGGTGGCCGGGTTGACGACATAGCGTTCGATCGCGACGCCGGCGCCGAAGCTTCCGAGGCCGACCAGGGAAACCAGGAAGACGACAAGAATGACGCGTAGGGCCATTCCGGTTGATTGCATCAGGGCCTCCACCTGTGACAACGTGCCGATTCTGAACCGTTCGCGCCGCTGCCTGCGGCGAGTCCTCCCCGGCCGGGGAGTCCGAAAAACCGGATGCTCCTAGTATACTGCGACAGGGTCATTCATTGTGCGGGCATGGGACCGGGGATTGGGGAAGGACAGGCAGTGATTCTGGCGATCGATGCCGGGAACTCGAATGTCGTTTTCGGCGTGTTCAGCGGGAGCCGGCTTGTTTG
>SKKR01000007.1 GCA_007123655.1 Thermomicrobiaceae bacterium | reverse complement strand
TGTGGTACCGCGACCGACGATCATCGAGCAGCGAGGAGCGGGGCCAGTCTGTTCGGAAAGGCCGGACAGAATCCCGATGGCGTTCCAGACACCCGGTGACGGTTCTCGTACGTAGTACATGACCGAATACGAGCCAATCCGTATCGACGCTTCCCATGGCTCGGTGTGCATTCTTGACATCTGTTCCTTCCCGTCATGGCCGCGCATCACAGGGAAACCGGAGTTTGCATTCCCTGTCGACAGATCGAGGCGGCAAAGCGTTCACCTGAACGCACTTCAACGATAATACGGATCCAGCGTTACAGCGCACACGGCGATCTACGAGCCTCCGTCACAACGTCGTTACAACGCCTGTAAACCCGAACTGATCACCGTTCATCCGGCACCAGGGGATCGAGCCGGATTACTCGAACGGGAAATGTCACCTGTTTGCAACACCGGCTCTGGTACTGTGACAGGGACGTCATCTCTCAACAGGCATGCTAGCCGCGGATGACCGGAGTAGCCGCGAGTTAGACGTAAGCTGGAAGGCAAATCGATGATTGGAACTGTCGTTGTCCCACTGGACGGCTCAGAGCTTGGTGAACGTGCACTGGTGTACGCGAAAGGCATTGCGGACCGGTCCGGAGCGCCGATACTTCTGCTGCGCGTTGCCCGGGTGGGAGCAGACGAACCGGAACTGACCGAGTCCCGAGAGTACCTGAGACGCGTCGCCGCCCAGCTTCCGGGGCGGGTTCAGATCGAAGTCGAGCGCGGTCGAGCGGCGGACAAGATTGTTGAGCTGGCTCACCAGTCCGGCAACCCATTGATTGTTATGTCGACTCATGGTCGCGGCGGGCTCCACCGCTGGATGACCGGCAGCGTCGCCGACAAGGTCGTGCGCCTGGCAGAAACGCCCGTGCTGCTGGTTCGTTCGAATCAGGAACTTCCGGACGAGTTGACTATCCGTTCGATCCTCGTACCGGTTGATGGCTCTGAATGGGGTGAAGTCGCCGTCGACTACGCCGCCGAACTGAGCAAGCTCTTCGAATGCGAACTGCACCTACTGCGCGTCGTCGATACCCCGTCCGCTTATGCAATGCTGAGCCGGCATATGGAAGTAGCCGCGAGCGGAGACGTACTGGATGAAATCATTCAGTCGATGAACGACGAGGCGAAGGAGTATCTGAAGCAACTGGAGACACGCTTGAGCGAAAAGGGCGTCCGGGTCAAGAAGGAGACGCTAGAGGGATACCCCGGCGAACGACTCGTCGAGTTCGAGCGACAAGGCTATTTCCAGCTAGTCGTCATGGCCACCGCAGGTCGAAGCGGCGTGAGCCGGGTGGTGTTCGGAAGTGTCGCGGAGCGCATGTTGAAGATGGGTCGGTGCCCGGTTGTGATGATCCGGCCCCCGCACGAGTCTCCCTGATCATCGGCCCGCGGACGAAGCGATCCGTTGTCGTCGTTGGTCGTTCGGGCGGTTGACGGGAAGCCGGGAGCGCGATACATATGACGCTCCTGGCGGACGCGGATACCCAGAGTGAGCGGAGAGGAGACGCTCGAACATGCCCGACGTGATGGTGACAATCGCCGGGTTCAAGTTCCCGGCCCGATTCGAACGAACAGCGGCTCCGGAGACCTGCCAGGCGTTTGCCTCCCTCCTTCCGTATGAACAGAAACTGATACAGGCGCGTTGGAGCGGAGAAGCCGCCTGGGTTCCACTCGGCGATTTCAAGCTCGGCGTCGGATTCGAGAATCACACCAGTTATCCGTCTCCGGGTGAGATCCTGTTCTATCCGGGGGGTTACTCGGAAACCGAGATTCTGGTTCCCTACGGTGCCGCCTGTTTTGCGAGCAAAATGGGACAACTCGCCGGTAACCATTTCCTGACCATCGTCGATGGGATCGAGCAATTGCCCGAGGTTGGACGCGCGGTAGTCTGGGAAGGTGCGCAGGACATCAGGTTCGAGTTCGCACATGGAGATTCATCGTGACGAGCGACGAGTCGAGATTCACCGAGCAGTGGGATGCCCTCGACCCGTTCGATCCAGATTACCCGCATCTCTGGGTGAAGGTTGAGCATCTCGGGCGCTATCTGTTCGCCAGAGAGTATCTTCGAGATCGCCGGGTCGAAACGGTTGCGGATGTTGGTTGCGGAACCGGGTACGGCGCCCGGGAGCTGGCGTCAATCGCGGCCAGGGTGATTGCCGTTGACGCGAACGATGAACCTCTGCGACACGCCAGGGAACTGTATGCGACCGACAACATCGAATATCGGGTCGCGAGCGCCGATGATGAGAGTCTTTCGTCGATCGCGGATCCAGGCTCGCTCGACGCGGTGGTCTGTTTCGAGACGCTGGAACACCTCACGGACCCGTTCGGAGCGCTCGGTTGTCTGTCCGGTCTGATCAGACCTTCCGGGTATCTCATCCTGTCCGTGCCGAACGGAACGCACGAACGCGTTGACAACGTCGGGCTCCTGACGAATACGCACCACCGGCGAATGTTCTCGATTTCGGGGATCACCGAATTGGTGAGAACCGCGGGATTCGGTGTCATCGAAGTGCTCGGTCAACCACTCGCGGCGGAGATCAACCGGAGTGAGACCAGATTGATCCGACGAAAACAGACAGATCGTCGGATAGGCGATGAGCCGGCACTGCATCAGGCAGCGACGATCCGGCAACTTGCGATGGTCACTGGATATCCCGAACAGCGAGACGTCGAGTGGTCCTATTCGGTAACCGTCGTTGCCCGTCGCAGGTGACACTTGGAAGCCCCTCGCGACTCGCGGATCGCTCGTCGGAGTGGCGCTCCCTTTCGCAGCTTATCGCACAGCAACTCCAGAAATGAGGCGAACCTGGTATGGCGAAGCAGAACACCTTCACACGAGCGAAGAAGGTCCTTGCTGGTGGCGTGAGCGCTTCGATGCGCCTGCATCCCTATCTTGATCGACCGGTGTACGTCACCCACGGAGAGGGACCATGGATCTATGACCAGTCCGGTACTCAGTTGCTCGACTTCAACAACTCCAACGGCGCCTCGATGCTCGGCCACAATCATCCGGAGGTTCACGAAGCGCTTCTGACGGCAATAAGCGAGGGACCGGTGGCGGCCGGGGAAACTGAGGCTCACGTGGAACTGGCTGAACGGCTCTGCAAGATGATTCCGAGCGCGGAGCGCGTTCGGTTCGCATCGACCGGAACTGAAGTAACATCGGTCGCGCTCCGCCTGGCCCGGCATGTAACCGGGCGCGACAAGTTTCTCAAGTTCAGCGGGCACTTTCACGGCCTGGCGGACGCGTTTCTCTTCGAGGAACGCGATGTGTTTCACAGTAGCGCCAAGCCGATCGCAGTTTCGGGCGGCATCCCGACAAGCTACGCCTACGACGCGAGAATCGTGTCCTGGAATGATCGGGACGCGTTCTACGAAATGATGGAAACCCACGGACGGGAGATCGCGGCGATTATCTGCGAGCCAGTCTGGTACAACGCCGGGTGCGTGCCACCGGACGAAGGCTTTCTGCAACTGCTGCGCGATTCCGCGGACGAACACGGTTGTTTGCTGATCTTCGATGAAGTCCTCTCCGGGTTCAGGATGGCGCCGGGCGGCGCACAGGACTACTTCGGCGTAACTCCGGATCTGACGACGCTCGCAAAAGCCCTGGCAAACGGAATGCCGCTGTCGGCGCTCGTCGGTAAAGGCGAAATCATGGAAGAGTTGGCGCCGGGCGGGCCGGTTGCGCACAGCGGGACGTATTCAGGCCACCCGCTCTCCATCGCTGCAGCCAACGCCTCGACACGCATCCTTTCGAAGAAGAAGGCCTACAACGACCTGAACAAGACCGCGTCCTGGTTCTACGAGCAGTTGCAGGAGACGTTCGACGCGGCGAATCTGCCCGTACGCGTCCAGGGACTCGGCGGGCGCTTCGGGCTATACTTCAACCGGGAAGCAGACGTACGCACAAGTGAGGACGCGGCAACGAACGATCATCGATTGAACGCGGAGTTCGTCAAGGGGTGCCTTGATCAGGGGATCTATTTCCACGCCTATCGTACCGCCGGACCACCCGGGCATTCGGGAATCACGCTCGCGCATACCCGGGAGCAGCTCGGTGACGCACTCACCGTGATTCGGGACGTTGCCGGGAAACTCAAGGCATAGCGCCGGATCAGGTCACTCCGTGCTGGGCGGAAGATGTCGATCCGCGTCATCTTCGGGGCGATAACCGAGTCTAACGATCGCGTCCGTGATGTCCCACTTCCGGCTACTGTTCCCGGAGATCGCGTAGAACGTGCCATATCCAACGTCACTCTCCAGGCAGCACCGTACCAGTTGCGCGCAGTCCCGGG
>SKKR01000278.1 GCA_007123655.1 Thermomicrobiaceae bacterium | reverse complement strand
GGGATGTCGTTCGACTCCGCCAGGCTCGCCAGTTCCCAGATGATCTCACGGGAGTAATGGGTGGACGCATCTTTGTGGACCAGAATCGGGCCGGCGCCGAGCGAAGTGGGCATCGTATTCCCGGAAACCGCCGGGATATCTCCGGTGAGTCCGACATCGAGCGCGATCGCGATATCCGGTTTCAAGTCCTGGAACAGGGCGTTCGCACCGATGAGACCGTTCTCTTCCTGAACGGTCACGGCGAAGTAGAGCCGGCACGAAAGGTCCTCCGTTACACCGGCTTCGAGTAACGCCGTCATAAGTGCAATCAGCATCCGGTCGTCGATGGCCTTACCGTAGATTCTGGAACCGAGTTGGCGGAGCGGTGGATTCCAGACGACTCGTGCACCGGGGTGGACGCCCAGGGCGATCGCGTCATCACGAGATCTCACGCCGATGTCACACCAGATATCCTCATAGTTCAACTCGCTCTGGTTGCGCTGTTTTTCGGTCAGGACGTGCCCGGTGGCGGTTGCGATCAGCCCGTCAAGCGGCCCGTCACGACCGAGCACGACGGCGCTCTGCCCAACTGGGAAGCGCTTCGCCGGATCGTCACGAACTTGCGCGGTGGCCAGTTGCAGGAACCCGTTTTCGTCGATGCTACGCACCACGAAACCGATCTCGTCCGCGTGCGCCTGGATTAGAATCTTCCGCCCGTTGCCGCCGAAACGGGCGTAGAGATTACCGGTCGGCGATCGTTCGATCGATTCGGCATGAGGCTCCCACCGGCTGGCGCACCAGTCCATGACGTCCTGTTCCTGGCCGGTTGGACCGGGGATAGCGGTGACCTCGTTCAGTAGCTCAAACCATGACATCTGTTCGAATCAACTCCTTCACGGCACGCGTGTACATATTGATCAAGCCTTTAGTGAAATTCCGGTAATCGTGTTGCTCATATTGATTCTTCGTGGCGTGACCGTGCCTTCTCTAATCCAGGAACGCGACCGATTCGACCTCGATCTTCTCGATGCCTGGCAGCGCGCTGGTCCACGACAACTCATCAGGTTCGGCACGCAGCAAGCGGCCGCCCGAACAGATTGCCCAGACTGAATCGTCTGGCCCGGGCACGAACACCTCGACCATGTCCGGCATCGGCGTATCTATTCCGGATGATGCTTCCTGCCAGGTATCGCCGTCGTCGACGGAGACTTCAATTCGACCATTTTGGCCCACATCCGGTGCGGGGCCCGCGATGACGATCTCCGGTCTGGACGGGGGAATGATGACGCCACGAGTGTAGTCCGTGAGAAGTTTGGTCCAGGTGTTTCCACCGTCGGTCGAGCGCGCGACTCCTCCGCGCCAGCCCGGTCCGGGTTCGTTTGGTGTTTGCTCGATACCAGCATATCCGAGGGCAGCGTAGAGGACCGCCCCGTTGTTTGGGTGGCCAGTGATGAAGTGAATGTCCGAGTCCACGCCGATGTGCCGGCACGTCCACGTTTCTCCGTTATCCCTGCTCTCCAGCAGCCCGCCTACCTCAACCGAGGCGAGATAGCGATTGCTGCCCGGTGGTGTGAAGACGTTCCGAACTGCTCCCGCGCGAGGGGAATACGGAAGGAACCAGTTCTCATGCCCATCGATATCCCGGATGCCGGTCAATTCGGACCAGGAATTGCCAGCATCGTTGCTTCGATAGATGCGCCCGGGCTCTGTCCCGACAAGGATCGAACCCGGATTCAGTTCGTCGCGACCAATCCACCTGACACACAGCGCGGAGAACCCATCAGTCAGCTCTCGCCAGGTTGCTCCCATATCGTCGCTCAGAAACATGCCGCTCTCGTAGGTGCCGGCAAGCATGCGAGTGGTGTCTTGGCCGGATACGGCAGAAACCGCGGACACGCGATCGGTTTCCAGCCCGATTCGCGTCGGTGTCTTCCCGTCGTGGAGATATACCCCATGCCGGGAGCCAATCAGCGTGTGCATTACCGGTACCTCCATCCAGTGACGTCTGGTGATATTGATTCATTGCCCCGTCTGACGTCCCGTGCGCGCGCCCGGTGCATGATAACCCAGAATGCGCCCGGAGACGTACGGCTCGCCACGGTAATGAGCATTACTGAACGTTGGGCCATAAGAGTCCAGACTGTGGACTGGCGGACGAGCGTGAGCCGCGACATCATGCGTGTTTTGACAGGGGCGATTCGGGTATTTCAGTTGGTGCAGATAACGGTGTACGTCACCTCTGAGTGTATCGGGTGCGACCGGGCGAAGAGCCTGTGCATTCACTTCCAGAAGAAGGCTGCTGGCATTGCGAGCATTGATGTCGTCGACGTTGAGCGTGACATCGATCGCGCACCGGCGAATCTCTTCGCGGTCCCGGCCTGGTATGTCGATGGCAGGATGTTTTCGCTCGGAAATCCGAGCGAGGAGCAGATCGAGGAACTCATTGCGGCCGAACGCGATCGAACAGAGTGATGGCGTTCCGGAGCTACAGGACACGACACCGGGTTCCCGGCGATGAGTACAATTGACGTTCAATCACAAATGTCGAGTTGCAGACTTTGCGTCGTCGAGGGGGAAAGATGGCTCTCGCATCGGAACGACAAAACAAGCTTGCCTACCTGTCGATGGTCGAGATCTTCCAGGACCTGTCTCCGTCCGAAATGCAGCATCTCGAGCAGGTCACTGCAATGGTGACGACGCCAAAGGGACGGATCTTCTATCAGCCCGAGGAATCGTCCGAGGTTCTTTTCATCCTGAAGAAAGGTGAAGTTGCGGTCTCGCGAATCAACGAGGACGGAAAGAAACTTGTCGTGTCGCATCTTTCTTCTGGCTCGATTTTCGGGGAGATGGGTGTGCTCGGTCAGCGTATGCAGCAGTCGTACGCCGAGGCACTGACTGAATGCCTCATCTGCGTGATGAGCCGGTCTGATGTCGAGCAGCTGCTCCTGAAAGACCCTCGGATTGCGATGCGCCTGGCGCAGTCGCTCGGCAACCGGCTTGCCCAGGCCGAAGAGCGGCTGGAAGAAATGGCGTTCAAAAGCGTGGCGGCCCGGCTGGCAGGACTGCTGCTCCGTCTCGCGGATGAATCCGACTGGCGAGGACGCCGTATGGTGACCGGTCTGACGCACCAGCAACTCGCGGAGCTTGTCGGTTCCTACCGGGAGACGGTGACACTGACCCTGAACGAGTTTCGAGATGCCGGGCTGGTCGAGATTGGCCGGCGCAAGATTGTCCTGGCTGACGAAGACGAGCTCGCTCACATCGCGGGTCGCTAGGCACGAACACCCTTCGACTTCCAGTCACAGGTCGGTCAACAACTTGACATCGTAACAGGCAGACGTCTTTCGACCAACGGAAAATCGGTTACGCGTTGGCCTCCACGCTCGTGTCGCATCAGCTGTCTCGCATGGTCTCGACAAGATATGCGAACGAGCGCACGGTACGTGACTTGCGCTGTAAAGCCCTACAAAGGTGTCCACATGCAAGTCGTGGTATTATGCGTGCAACAAACCTGCGGGAAAACCGGTGCGTCAATATCGGGGGATGGTGCCGGGTATTGTGCCCGGATGTCACGCACCGAAGCGAAAGGATGCTGGGATGGAATTAGAACGAACACTTGCGCGACGAATGACCCGCCGGACCGTGGTCGGCGTCATCGGGAGTTCAAGCCTCACGGCTCTGATCGCGGCGTGTGTGCGATACGAGGACGATGACCCGGACGAGCCTGACGATATCGCGGATCCGGACGATGACGAACCCGACGTCGTCGATGACGATGATGACGACGATGATATCGACCCCGTCGATCCTGACGACGATGACGACGAAGATGATATCGACCCCGTCGATCCTGACGACGATGACGACGACGACGATGATATCGATCCCGTCGATCCTGACGACGATGACGACGATCCGGAGGTCGATGACGACGACGATGACGATGACGACGTCCCCGAAGACGATGATGACGAAGATCCGGTCGATGACGACGAGGAGCCGGACGAGGAAGTTGTCGAGGCTGATGTCATCGTTGGCGACGTGATCGATTATCAGCTCGAACCTGGAGAACGCTGGGATGGTCCGTTCGGATCGGTCACGATGGCGCTTCACCGTGCCTGGGTCGGTGGGGAAGAGGCCAGCTTCATCCGCACGGACGCGTCAGACGAATCGTTTGCAGACAGCCACGGACTCGTGTTTGTGCCTCTCCTGGCAAACGCACTTGATGTCCCGGATAGCCACTCGGAACTCTATCTGTTTGAAGAGGCCCCAGAAGGCCAGCTTCCCGTTCTGAGTTCTTCTCCGGCTGACGGGGGCAGCTTTTCCCCAGCGTTCCGGGTGAACTACGTTCGG